>JANXUM010000611.1 GCA_025356215.1 Bryobacter sp.
CCCCGCCAACTCGCGCCCGGCCTCAATCTGCGCCGCGCATTCTTCAACCGTCATCGCCTCAAAGCGCGCAAAGTTTTTCGTCCCCGCGCCCACCCCCGCGTCCACAATGTCGAGCTCGATCCCGTGTGCCCGTGCTAGTACATTCGCCGCCGCGCCCCCCGCCTTGAAGTTCGCCACCATCTGCGCCGTCACCGCCTGTGGATACAGGCTCACGCCCTCCTCAACAATGCCGTGGTCCGCCGCGAAAATATACACGCCCAGCCGTTCGCACTGCGGCAACGCCTCCCCGCGTATCGTGCAAAACTCCCCCGCCAAATCCTCCAGCCTTCCCAGGCTTCCCAAAGGCTTGGTGCGCGAATTCCATCGCGCGTCGATCGCAACTTGTAATTTCTCGCTCACCATGCCAATCTCACAATCTCACAATATCCTTGCTCAAAGCTCGCCGCAGCCTCGCCCGTCGTCGCCTCGCGCAACACGCTGTTCACTCCCAGATGCGCCACCACAATCGCCGGTTCCGAAATCCGCAGCAACCCCGCTTTGACGCGCGCGCGAAATCCATCCCAACTCTCCGCCCCCGCTACCGTGTATCCAAACCAGTCCGCCATCTTCAGCCGCGCCTCATCCGGGAACCGGCGCTCAATCTCCGCCCAATTCAACCCCTCCCAGTCCCCGTATCCAATTTCGCGAAATTCTTCGACATAAGTCACCGGCCGCCCCAGCGCCTCGGCCGTCTCCGCCGCACGCTGCATTGGGCTCGCATACACCGGCCAATCCTCTTCAATCGCCAACCCCGCCGCCTGCCGCCGGCCCTCTTCGCTCAGCCCCACGTCCAGCACCCCAAGAAAAACTCCGCGCAGCGTCGGCTCCCCGTGCCGCACGATCAGAAGGTCGGCCATGAATACACCACCAGGCAAAAGATCACCGCCACCTGCTGCACCGCTCCAAAGCAATCCCCCACCACGCCTCCCAGCCGCGCCATAAAGTAGCGCCGCGCGATCGCCACAATCACCAGCAATCCCCCCAGCAACCAAAGCCGCAACCCCAACGGCAAAAACGACGACAAAAACACCGCCTGCACGATCGAGGCGATCACCACAAAGAAACTCCGATTCTCGCTCAAGTCCGCTCCGCTCCCCGGCCGCGCCCCCGGCGTCACCAAACCCAGCCACAGCATGGCGCAACGCGATAATCCCTCCGCCGCCGCCACGTAGCCCATAATCTGAAACGGATTCAAATACGGGTTCGCCGTCCCCTCCAGGCCCTGCCAGCGCAGGATCAAGGCCATCGCCACCGCAGCCACGCCGAAGGTCCCCAAGCGGCTGTCCTTCAAAATCTCGAACATCTTCTCTCGCGTCCTGCCCGCGCGCAACGCGTCGGCCACATCCGCCAATCCGTCCTCATGCATCATTCCCGTCAGTACCATTTGAATCCCCAGCGCCAGCGCCGCATTCAACCCCATCGGCGTCGGCAACCACGCCATCGGCAGCGACGACAACAACCCGATCATTGCGCCCACCAAAGGAAAAAACGGCGCCGATTCGTAAACCGGCGCCGTCGACCCAGGAATGGGCAATACAGTCAGAAACTGGAACGCGCCCATAAAGCGCAGCAGCAGTCTCTCGAGAAACTTCATTCTCTAGTGTTAGCGCATGTACATGATGGTCTTGTTGGATTTAACGCCACCAAGATCAATTTCCAGCGCCACCGGCCCGCTCACGCCGCTCGGCGGAGTGAACATGACCTGTGTCAAGCCAATGAAGCCCGGGATCATGAACGCGCTAACGTTGGTTGCCGGCTGGCCGCCAACGTTTACCTTCAAGCCGGGGATCGTCTCCGCCGGACGCCCGGTCGGAAGCTGACCGCTCTCCAGCGCCGGTGTCGATTGTCCAAAGCCGGTGCCAAACACCGCCATCGTCATCGCCGACGTCGCCGGGTTATTCTTGCCCGTCTGCTCGTTGCGCGCCAGGTTGTAGGCCACCGCGCGATAGCCGTCCGCGCTGATCTCGTCAAAGAAGATCGCCGGGGCCGTCTTCGCCACCGGCACGCGGAACACCGAGCTTGCGCCGTTTGAATTCTTAACCACCACGTCGTTGTTGCCGACCGTCGACTCAAACGGTACCTGCGCGATGACAAAGCGGGGGTCCACTTCGACGATCGCCGCCGGCTTACCGGCCACGTCCACCGTCGTTCCATTCAGTGACAGCGGAGCCCGCGGTCCCTGCCAGCCGTCCAGATTGCCCGGCACCTTCGCCATGTTCTGCCCAAAGATCGTCATCAGGCCGCCCTGCGCCATTGTGCGCAATGTCGGGTCCGATACGGCTTCAATCGCCACTTCCGGCGTCGGCATCGCCAAGTTGACTCGCGCCAGCTGCGCTCTCACCGCGCCGCCGGGATTCAACGTCGTGTGCAAGTTGAAGTAGTTGTTCTCCGGGTTGGTCAGCACTTGGTTTAGCGCGTCCAACTGCGGTCCCAACGAAAAAATCGCCGTCCGGTAGATGTTGCCCGATCCCGTCGCGCTTACAACAGTCGCCCCGGCCCGGATTCCGCTGTCCAGCGTCACCGGACCGTTGATCCCAGCGCCGCCGTTGTGAATGTGCGTACCCGTAAACGTCGTTTCCCCGGGGAAGCGATAGTTCAAATCGAACACGCCATAAGCCGCCATCGCCGTACCGTCGCCGCGACGCATCAAGTGTGCCGTGAAAGAGCTGTCGGCGCTTGCGTCCAATCCTGCGATCGCCGGCACTTCATTCGAAGGCAGCATCTTCGTCGTAAACTTCACTGTCTCCGTCGGCCGCAGCGGCGAACGGATTTCACCACCCGCGTTCACCGTCGTGTGCAAATTCCAGTAGGCCGAACTCGGGTCGTTCCAGATATCGTAAATCGTGTTCGCCGTCGCCGGCGCTCCCACATTCGCGTCCACCGTGTAACGCAGTTTGCCTGCGCCGCCCTCGCCTGCAAAGATATTCTGCGCGCGGCTCAACGTCGTGTCGATCGTGACCGGGCCATTGGCCCCGGCGCGACCCGAATGCACGTGCATGCCCGTAAACTGCGTTCCCGCCGCAAAGCCCGTGTAGTCCACGTCAAAGGTGACTTCGCTGCTCACCAATTGCCCGCCGTCAAACGCGTTGATGATCGTCAAAAATCCAATGCCCCGCGCGTTCGAATTCTGTACCGCCGGCACTTCGTTCTCAGGCGTCATCAGCACGCCAAACACCCGCCGCTCCGCCCGGATCAACTGCGCCCGGATCACTCCACCCGGGTTCACCGTCGTGTGCATGTTGATGTAGTAAGACGAAGGAGACTTGATCAGATCCTCGATCACCGCCACGTTCGTCGACCCCGCCGGCACGTCCACCTGGCGGTCGATGCCACCCTTCCCCGTCGCGTCCACAACCGTGTTTGTTGCATTGATCCGCGTATCGATCAAGACACCGCCGTTGGTCCCGGCGTCACCCTTGTGGATGTGCAGCCCCGTGATCGTGATCGCGTCCGGAAACTGATAACGAACGCTAAAGTCCACGGTGCCGCTCGTGATCTTCCCCGCCGCATCCCTCACCACATGCACCCATACCGTCCCAAATCCGCTGATGGCGGGATTGTCGATGGCTGGAACTTCGTTTCTCGGGCTCATATTCACCCGGAAAGGAATCGATTCTACCGTCTGCGCGCTCGCGCTCGTGATGGTCCCGACGGCCAGCAACAAGGCTGCGCCAAGGACATTTCTAACGTTCTTCATTTTGTAAGACCCCGTGTTACCAATAATTGGTATAACAACCATCTATCAGATGCGGAGAACGAAATCAATGGCGTGCTTTTTTAATTGCCGCTCCCCATCCGTCCAATAGCTCACTCCGGCGCCCCGGCGGCATCTCAGGCTCAAACCGTTTCTCCACCCGCCAGTACCCCTCAAGGTCGCTCGTCTCCTTGAAATGCCCCACTCCCAGCCCCGCCAGATATGCCGCGCCCAGCGCCGTACTCTCGATATCCACGGGCCGCACAACGGGGCAACCTAGCAGATCCGCCTGAAACTGCATCAGAAAATCATTCGCCGCCGCGCCCCCGTCCACACGCAACTCCTTCGGCGGATGCCCGCAATCCAGGCGCATTGCCTCCATCAGATCGAAGCTCTGAAACGCGATACTCTCCAGCGCCGCCCTCGTAATTTGCGCCCGCGTCGTAGATCGCGTCAGCCCGGTGATGATCCCCCGCGCGTCCGGGTCCCAATACGGCGCCCCCATGCCCGTAAACGCCGGCACCATGTAGACGCCTCCTGTATCCGACAACGCCGTGGCGATCTCCGAGCTTTCCCGCACGTCGCTGAAGAAACCCAGGTTGTCGCGCAAAAACTGCATCGCCGCCCCCGCCACAAATACGCTGCCCTCAAGCGCGTAGGTAGGCAAAGAGGCCGCGCAGGCCGATCGCGTACCCAGTAAGCGGTTTTTCGACACGGGCCGCCTGGCGCCCGTCTGCATCAACGCAAAGCACCCTGTGCCGTAAGTGTTTTTCGTCAGCCCCTCGGCAAAGCAGGCCTGCCCATACAAGGCGGCCTGCTGATCTCCGGCAATGCCCGCGATCGGAATCTCAACGCCAAACATCTCCGCCGCCGTAACTCCAACCGCCTCGCGCGATCCAACGATCTTCGGCAGCATCGCCGCAGGAATGTCGAAGATCCGCAGCAACTCCGCGTCCCACTCGCCGCGCTCCAAATCCATCAACATCGTTCGAGAAGCATTGGTCGTATCCGTCACATGCACTCGCCCATTCGTCAGCTTCCAGATCAACCACGTGTCGATCGTGCCAAACAGCAGTTCCCCATTGGCCGCTCGCGCCCGCCCATTCTCGACGCGATCCAGAATCCAGCGCAGCTTCGATCCCGAGAAGTAAGCGTCAATCACCAACCCCGTGCGCTCCTCAATCATCGCTCCATGCGGTCCCGCCGCCAATTCCTCACAGAAGCGCGCCGTGCGTCTGCACTGCCAAACGATCGCCGGCCCGACCGGTCTGCCCGTAGCCGCTTCCCAAACAACGGTGGTCTCGCGCTGGTTTGTGATGCCGATGGCGGCAATCTCTCTCGCATCGATCCTGGCAACATCTAGCGCCCGTCGCGCGGCGGCCAACTGCGCCCCCCAAACCAGGTCGGCGTCCACCTCCACCCAACCCGGTTCCGGATAGTTCAAGTTGAATTGAACCGCTTCCAGCCCAATTCGTTGCGCCTCGCCGTCGTACAAAGCCGCGCGCGCGCTGGTCGTCCCTTCGTCAAGAGCAAGTATGTATGGCACGCCTGGATTTTATGCTATCCGCGTCGTCGCGTCGCCCTCTCCTCCTCATTGCTTTCCGTTCCCACCGAACCCAAACCGCAATCCGGCGCGGAGCTTTATTTGGACTTGCTCAAGAAGATCCTCACCCGTGCTCTGATCGCCAAGCGGCTCGAACGCCACACCGTCAATCCCCGTTCCGCCAAAACGCAAATGATCCACGGCCTCAACCGCGTGGCTCGCGGCTTCGGGCTTGAGGCTGTGCGCCTAACTCAAACTGGTCCTGAAAACTACCTCGAATCGGGCCACGAAGCCTCCAGCCGATCCGAAGATGCTGAAACCATGCTCGGCACCAAACAGTTCGACCACGCC
>JANXUM010000006.1 GCA_025356215.1 Bryobacter sp.
TTTGTAAATGCAGATAATACCGCAATTAATACATTAACTGATAACAGCACAAACAGCAATACCGGCACGCTCGGTCTTCTCGCCACCCCCCACGCCGCCGGCATCATCCCGGTAGCCAACCGGCACAATCCCCAGGCCACAGCCACCGCCAGCGGCAACGCCACCACCACCGCCACTAACACCCATAGCGGCATCGACAACCAGTGTGTGTCGATCAGCACCCGCGGCATCCACCGCTCCAACCACGGAAATCCAAACTCTGGGAAGAGCTGCGGCCCCAACTCCACCGTCTCCCGCGCCAGCAGCCAAACTTGCTGCCCCGCTTCGCTAACGCGCACCATCTGCACCGGGCTCGATTGCTCGACGCCAATCACTGCGCCGACAGTCTCCCGGTCCGTCGGAAGCCCATCCTCTGTACTGCCTTCCGGCTTCGCGCTTACCGAATCGAGGTTGCCGACGAATCCCCGATCCAACACGAACGAAAGCTCACGAGAAACTTCAACTCGCTCCTTTTCAGTAACTTCCGAACCAAATTGCAAGTAACGAATAGCTTTAGGAAAATTCCCCTCGTGCGCGGCCCTCAAGAAACCCAACAAGCTGCTCCTCGGCGTCGTCCGGCCCAGCCGGTCCAACGCGGTTCCCTGCCCCCAAACGGTGGCGGACATCAGCATCCCAAGCAGCACGATTCGCATCTCGCCCACCACCATACCCGACTTTGTGGCGCACCGTGGGACATCGTGTGTCCAGCCGCCACAGCAAAGGCTTGTCAAGCAGGCGCAAATGCTTTAGAATCAATGACGTACTTCGGCACCCGGCGTGCTCCTCGAAGTGGCAGGAAAGATCATGCGTATTTGGCCTTTGGCGTTGCTTTTTGTCGGTTCGCTCTGCGCTCGCGCGGCAACCCTCGAGCAGCTATCGACAGAGCGCCTCATCGATGAATCCACGGAGATCCTTCGCGGCACGGTCGTGTACTGCAATTACCTCTACCGCGCCCCGATGATCTGGACCGTCTGTGAAGTGAATGTCGCGGAGCGCTTCAAGGGGGCGGAGGCGGGTAAGGTGACAGTGGCGATCCCTGGAGGCGTCGCTTCTGGATACCGGCAAACCTTCGAAGGCACCCCGGCGCTTGAGCGCAACAGCGAATACTTGTTTTTCCTCTGGCAGGGCAAGTCGGGCCTCAAGCAAATCATGGGCCTGAGCCAGGGCTTGCTCACGATCTCCAAAGACGCCAAAGGCAACCTCGTCGCCGTCAAGCCCGCCAGCGCTGAGCGTATGCTCAATGGCGCGGGCCAACCGGTCCAAGACGCCGGGTGGACCATGCGCTTGACCGATCTCTCCGCGCGCATTCAAACGAGAGCGAAGACGGGTGCCGCTCGATGAAGCTCGCTCGCACCCTACCGCTGCTCGCCCTTGTCGCCGCCACCGCCACGGCTCATTACCATTTCGTTCGTTATTCCAACAAGACCGGTTACCAGCAACGCATCTACGACAAGTTCGATCTCGGTGCCTTGGTCAATAAGACGGTTCCCTTCTTCATCGTTCCCGACGGCCTCGACAAGCTCGCCCCCGGCGACAACCAAACCGCCGTGATGAGCCAACTGGTCCTCGCCTCGCGCGCCTGGAGCGACGTCCCTACCAGTGACCTCCGCGTTGCCTTCGGCGGATTCGCCCCCGCCGCCGCTACGCCCCAAAGCGCTCCCGGCATCGACATCATCTTCGACGACGTTCCGCCCGGCATCATCTCCTACGCCGGTCCCACCGTCAAAGCCGACACAAATACCACTGCCGAACCCTTCACGCCCATCCTGCGCTCCTTGATCGTATTGCGTAAAGATCTCAGCAACGTGAACGGCACCGCACTGCCTAGCTTCTCCGAGGCCTTCTTCCTCAACGCCGTCCACGAGTTCGGTCATGCCCTCGGCCTCCAACACAGCTTTGCTTCGAGCGCCATGTCAACGCAATTGACGCGCGCCACCACCCGCAGCAAGCCCATCGCCGCCGACGACGTTGCCGGCATCTCGGTCCTCTACCCTTCGAAGAACTTCGGCTCTCTGTTCGGCACCGTCAGCGGTCGCGTGACCCAAAACGGCAATGGCGTCAATCTCGCCAGCGTCGTCGTGCTCTCACTCAACGGCACTGCCGTCAACGGTCTCACCAACCCCGACGGCTCCTACCGGATCGAAGGCGTTCCCGCCGGCCCCTACTTGATCTACGCCCACGCCATTCCGCCCCCCGTCAGCGGCCAGGCCACCCCCGGCGACGTTGTGCCCCCGCGCGATCCTGACAACAACGCGATTCCCGCAAACAACCTCTTCGACCTGCAATTCTTCCCCGGCACTCGCGACGCCCAAGCCGCTCAGACCATCAACGTCGCCGCAGGTCAAACGGTCTCCGAGATCAATTTCACCGTCAACCGCCGCGCCTCTCCGCCCACTCTCTTCTACCCCACCACCTACAGCTACTTCAACAACACCATCGCCGTTCGTCCCGCGTTCATCACGCCCCAAGTCGTCAATCCGCTCTTCATTGCCAGCGGCTACGGCTTTGTCACCGCCGACTCCAAACCGGTGGCCGGGCTGCGCTCCACCATCCTCGGCGGCTCGCCGGCCATCAATTCCGTGCGCGGCTTCAGCAATAATTACATCATCTTCGACCTCTTCCTGTCGGGCTTCTTGAGCGAGGGCGAACGCCATCTCATTCTCGACAACGGCACGGAGTCCTACGTTCTACCCTCCGCCATTCAAGTCGCCGTGCGCCGCGCCCCAGAGCTTGCCAACGTAAGTTGGATGGCGCCAGGGCCTGACGGTACCCGTTTGGCGCAGGTCAACGGCACGGGTTTCACCTCCACCTCCCGCGTTCTGGTCGATGGCGAGACGGCCATCGTCAAGGCGATCGATGAGAACGCCGGCACCATCCTCTTCGCCCCGCCCGCCGCACCCACCGGCCATGTAGGCCGCGTCATCGTCCTCAACCCGGACGGCCAGAGCAGCCTCTTCGTCAATCCTTCGGCGCCGCTCCAATTGCCCTACACCGATTCCGACGCCTCTGGGTTCTCCCTCAGCCCCTCGGTGCTCCAGCCCGGTACCGAATCTGTAATCGAGATCAGCGCCCCCGGTGCCCGCTTCCAAGCCGGTCGCGTCAGCGTCGGCTTCGGTTCCAGCGACATCCAGGTCCGGGCAATCAGCATTCTCTCCCAAACACGCATCCTGGTCAGCGTCGCCGCCGGACCGCAGGCCGCCAGCGGCAGCTTCACCGTCACGCTCCAATCCGGCCTCAGCCAGCTTCAAATCCGCAATGGCTTGGCCGTACAGCCGATTTCCGCAAACTTCGCCCGCGCCACCTTACAACCCGATTCGCGTTGGACCACCGAGACCGGTTCGCCCTTCGTATTGCCGGGCTCCAACGCCTTGATCGCGGTCGTCGGCCTCACCTCACCCAACGCTCGCGTCAACGCATTCCTCAATGACCAACCGGTCAGCGTTTCCGGTGCCGGCAACGGTCGCGTCATCCTGCAAGTCCCGGCGACGATGCCCCCCGGCTTCGCCGTCCTTCGCCTGCAAATTGACGGCGACAACGCCAACTCCGTCCTGGTCGCAATTTCCGGGGCGGCCCCCACCGTGCAACGCCTCGAAGGCTCGGATCAATACCAGATCGACACCAACCGTAGCGCCAATGGCGGCGACAACATCACGCTTACTTTTACCGAGCCCTCGCTCCTCCCCGACGCGACAATCCGCGCCAACGATATCGCCGTCAACGTCGGCGACGCCTCCATCTACACGCTGCGCCTCACCAAGCTGGGGCCCAACACCTTCCAGACCATAATCACTCTCCCGCGAGGCCTTCCCGATGGTACCTACCCGCTCAGCATTACGGTCAACGGTCGTAGCTCTTCTCCTGTTAACCTCCCTTTGCGCAACCGCTAGCGCGCAACCGGACGCCGCCTGCCGCTCAGAGTGGCTTCCTCTAGACACCGGCAATTACTGGGTCTATCAATCCAGCGACCGCTTTTTCACCAACAGCTTCCACACCCTGAGCGTTGTCGGTCCCTACGAACTCGCCGGCCAAGTCTGGTGCCAGTTGGAAGACTCCGGGCGCTACTTCTTTTTGCGTACCGATTCGAATGGTAGAGTCCTTCAGCGTTTCCTCCAGAGCCCTGCCGAGACCGTCTACCTCGATCCCAAGGGCCTCACACCCCGCCCGCTCACCAGCCCGCTCGGCTTCACCGCCCCGGCCATCGACATCACCCTGCGCTCCCTCTTCTCTCTCGACACGGCCACTTACGCCTCAGGCTTCGGCAGACTCGAATCCAATTCCAGAGACACCACCGGCTCCAATGGCGGCTTCTTCAGCGGCGACACGCTCATCGAAGCCCAAATCGCCGGCAAACTCTACCGCGCCCTTCCCTCCGCCCCGCAAATCACCCTCGACCTCAACCCGAGTTTCTCCAACTGCGCCGTCCCTTGTTATTACGCCGCTTGCGGCATCGGTTCGCGCGTAGACCCGCCTATGTCGGTCAAGCCCTGCCTTGGCGCGCGCCTATCGGGCTCAGCAATCGCGCCAAACTCACTGCTCCAATGGACCCTCGTCGATTCCACCGGCGCAACCAAAGCCGAGCGCCGCATCCCACTCAGCGGCGGCAGCCTCGTACAATTCGACTCCCTGCCCTTCTACACACAAGCATTCACCGGCGCGCCCATCACGCTCTTCCCCGCAGGCGACTACTTCGTCACGTTGTGGCTCATTGATCCCAGCGGCAAACTCTCCGCCGCCGCCACCCGCGCCGTCCGCCTCAACTAAGGCAGCTTCACCTCGTTCGAATCGACGCCGCCCACATTCAGCCGCAACGTCGCCCCACGCGCCGCCGTCGACTTCACGTTCACCTGATACAAACCGACAAAACCCGGTGCCAAGCCCGCATACTGCACCTCGGCGCGCACGCCGTTCACAAACGCCGCGACCGGCATCGAGGCGTACTGCAACCCGTCGCGCTGCTCAACCATGCCCAGCCCCGTCGCGTACACCTGTAGATACTCGCCCTGCCGCAGGATCGCCCCGTTACCGCTGGCCGTATCGAAAAAGATACCCGGCTGCACGGCGCGCAAACTCACCTTCACATCGCCGCTCGTCCCCAAAGGAGTGTTCACCGTCAGCGCCGCCTCGGTGCCGCTAAACGCATCGGCCAGGTAGAAATTGATCTGCGCGTCGCTCACGTAAATCAGCGGCTGCGGCCGCCCATTCACCAGCACCTCAACATCGTTGATCCTCCCTGGCCACGGGAAGGGCGCCGCCACCTTCACGCCCCCCGCCAGGTTGGCCCCAAAGATCGTATGCAACCCCAGCGGCGTCAGCCCGGCGCCAAACGATGCCGCGTTCACCACTGTCGTACCCAACAAAAACGGCTTACCCAGCGCCGTCGCCGTCGCCGAAACATCGATCGGCGGCACACCCTCAATCGAGAACTGCAACTTGTTCAGCGGTGGCGCACCGGGCTTCCAACGAAAGCTCACCGTGCCATCCTCGCCCGTCACGGCGCTGACCGGCTCGACCGTCCCCACCCCGCCCGTATTCGCAATCACCTTCACCCCTGCATACGGCAGGCGATTCACATCGCCCACCTTAACGACAATCGGCTTCGGCAGCACATCGCCCACCGCTACCTGCGCGTCTCCGCTCAAGATCTCCAGCTTCAAACTCTTCAACCCAGCCAGCACCTGCACCCGAGCCTCGGTCGCCTCAAAGGAGCTATCGGCCGGCACCACATCCACTTGGTCCACTCCCTCCCGCAACCCCTTCACCGCAAAGCTCGCTACCGTCTGCCCTGCCGCGACGGTCACGCTCGCCGGCACTTCCACCAGCGCACTCCGCGCGCGCAACGAAAAGCTCTGGGCCACGCTCGCCACCCGACTCACCCGCAGCGTCGCCGTCGCGCTTTGCCCCGCCATCACGCCCGCCGCCGGCCACAAGCTCAGCGCCACGCTCTTCTTCAGCGACGCCTCGGCCACCGCCCGCTGCCCCGAAGCCCGCCCATACAATTCCTCAAAGCGCGCGCGATAAGCCTCAATCTGCGCCGTCCACGCCGGGTTAACGTCCAAACCTTTGGGCGCAATCAACACAAACCCAAAGCGGAATCGCCGCTGGCTTACGGTCGCATCCGGCGTCCGCCGCCCCACCTCCGCCACGATGTTGTCCACCGTCACATCGCGCCGAATCCCGTCAAAACTACGCCCCACTTGTGGCGGCGCGGGAAACAAAGGATTGATGCCCGATGAATCGACATAAAACAACCCCGGCACTTCCTCCTTCGCCCGAAACCCCATCAAATACTGATCGAACGGCGAATACTGCTCCGTTACCGCCACCGTCTCAAAGCGAGGCGACACCCCAGGCCCCTTGTCGAGGATTCGATTCCCTTCGAGCAAACTCGCTTCGCTGTTAAACGTAAACGCCCAATGCGCCGACTGCCGCCCCAACATCGGCTGCAGCGTCGTGTTGTTCGGGTCACGCACACTGGCGAAAGCCAAAAACAAGTGCCCAGTCTCATGCGCCAGCACCGTCACCGGCGTATCGCGCGAGCTAAACCGCGCCGGCAAGATCGCGTCCGGGTCCACCGGATACTGCGTGATCGGCCCCAAATTCAAAACCGCCTGCAATCGCCTTGCGCTGCCATACTCGGCCCCCGCCTCAATCGGCACATCCCCATAGCCGCTGCGCGGATTCCTAACCGTCACCTCATAAGCGACAACCCCCGCCCCCGCGCTCACCCCCACCGCGTTGTAGAACACCAGATAGTCATAAGCGTCTTCATGCGTCTCATAAAAACGCTGCGCCGCCGTCACCGTGTCTACTTCCTCAACGGCCGTAAACCGCTCCGCCACCGCCGCCGCAAAACTCTGCCCACTCGCGCCCACCAAACTCACCACGCTCGCCTGCCCGCTTAAGCGCCCCGGCGAAACGCCCACCACCGCCGCGCTGCTGTTCACATCCTCATAAACAAACTCAATCGCGCCGCTCGGGAATATCCTCATCTGAAACGTGTTCTGCGGCCCCGCGCCAAAATCCGAATACTCCGGCACCCCCAGCCAAGTCACCACAAACCGATCCGGTCGCGAATATACACTCACCAGCCCGGCCCGCGTCACATCAAGGTCGGTAAACAGCGGTGCCAGCCTCGGCAATCCCGCCAGCATCCGCCCCAAACTGCGGTCCGCCGTCGCCACATCGCCCTCGACAAAGGTCGCGTTGCCGTCGCTATTCACGTTGATCCGGTTATAACTCTGCCCAAAATACGAGAAGCTAAACCCCAGTGCAAACGCCCGCGTATCGTCGTCGTCAAACAGGTCGATCGTCTGCCCCTGCGTCTGCTCCTGCGCGCTATAGTCGCTGGCTGCCACATCCAATCGATACCCGGTCCCGGCTGGCGTAAAGCGCAGCCGCCGCTTGTTCAGGTTAAACAGATTGCGGCGGCTAATGATCCCCGCGTCTTCCTCCAAAACCGCAATCTGCCCCACGTCCATCGAGGCGCCTTTGGGCTCCGCCAGCGCCGCCAACCCCGCCGCCTTGCGCCGCTGCTGGTTCGCCCCCGATCGAAACATCTCTTCCCGCGTCCGCTCCGGTCCGCTGCCGCAAGAATCCTTCAACCCCTTGGCAAACACGCCCTCCGCCAGCAACTGAAAGATCAGCAAAAAGATCAAGGGAACTTTTAAAGCCACCCTCAACGTACTTCTAGTAGCATTCATTCTGTATGGCCTTTTGCACAAACTGCGGATCACAAATCGAAGACGCGGCACGATTCTGCCCCAAATGTGGGACGCCGATGGGCGGTGCCACAAGTACAAGCTTTAGCACACCGGGTGCGATGGCCCAGGAGCCGTTGAACTACGAGATTCAGGGCGACAACCTGCAGGTCATCCGCTGCAAGCTCAAGCCCGGCCAAGAGCTCTACGCCGAAGCCGGCAAGATGGTCTACAAGACCTCCAACGTCAGTTGGGAGACGCGAATGTCGGGCGATAGCCTCGGCTCTAAAATCTGGGGCGCGGTCAAGCGCAAGCTCATGGGCGAGAGCCTTTTCCTCACCTACTTCAAATCCAGCGGCAACGGTGAGGTTGGCTTCGCCGGCAGTTATCCCGGTCGCGTGCAAGCCTTCGATCTCAAGCCCGGCGAATCGATCCTCGTGCAACGCGACAGCTTCGTCTGCGCGCAAACAACGGTTACGCTCAACATCGCGCTCGTCAAAAAAATGAGCGCTGGCTTCTTCGGCGGAGAGGGCTTCATCTTAGAAAAACTCACCGGCCCCGGCCTGGCCTTCATTCACGGCGGCGGCGACTTCGTGGAGTTCCAACTCGGCCCCGGAGAGCAGATCCAGGTCGACACCGGCTGCATCGTCGCCTTTGAGGAATCCGTGTCCTACGACATCCAATTCGTCGGCGGCATCAAGACGGCCATTTTCGGGGGAGAGGGCCTCTTCCTGGCCACCCTATCCGGCCCCGGCCGCGCCATCATCCAATCGATGACGCTGGAGAAAATGCGCCGCGAACTTGGCCCCGGCCGCCCGGCATCCGGCGGCGATCAAGGCAACCCGCTCGGTGCCATCGGCAGCATCTTCAGCGACGACTAACGCTCCGGCTTGGCTCGCGGCTTTCTTAAGACTTCCTTCGCCGAAGCCTCCGATCCAGCAGGCTCAAGAAACGCTTCCACGTCAATTCGCTCGTAACGAAGCTCCAGAATCTCCAAGTCTTCGGTGCCCCCCGGTGCCTGTAATACAACGCTATCGCCCGTCGCCGACTTCAGCAACGCCCGCCCCAGAGGCGACACCCAACTGATGTGGTTGCGGTCCAGATCGACTTCGTCGACGCCCACGATGCTCACCACTCGCTCCACTCCTGCCGCATTGGCATAGCGAACGGTAGCGCCAAAAAAGGCTCGACTCGCGGCTTGCCCGCTTCGAGGAGTCTCAGGATCCACAACCTCCGCAGCTTCAATTCGCTTCCTCAGAAAACGAATCCGCCCGTCGATTTGGCGCAGCCGCCGTTTGCCGTACTGATAGTCGGCGTTATCGCTGCGGTCCCCATTGCTCGCCGCCCACTTCACCACCTCCGTCACCGCCGGTCGCTCCCGAGTCGACAAGAACTGCTGCTCCTCTTGCAGGCGTCGTAGCCCGCCCGGAGTGATGTAATTCTTGCCGTGCTTAGAGGGTTCGTCCTCTTTCGGTTTTCGCGTAGACCCTTTTCGCATCTCGTAGCTCCTCCAGTGTAAATCCACCAATTGCCGGGATCCTGCTTGATCACAAGCCTGTTCAAAAATCTCCGCTCACCCCATGCAATGCCGCCCCCATCTCGATATATGCTCTTCTCTAGATGACTCCCAATATGTTAGGCGGCTACGGCGAATGGGCCGCAAGCTCCCTCGTCGATCCCCCCCGCCTATCCTTCCGTCAGCCCATCTTCACCAACGTCGATTCCTGGCGCCCCATCGCCCGCGCCCGCTTTCAAGAGCTGCTCTTGGGTCCGCCGCCCGCCCCCGTGCCCATCCCTGCCGTCCAACACCACATTGATTTCGACGGCCTGTCGATCGAGCACATCCAATGGCAACTGCCCTACGGCCCGCCCACCGAGGCCCTGGTCCTCAAGCCCGCCAATGCCAAGGGCAAGCTCCCCGGCATCGTGGGCCTTCACGACCACGGCGGCAACAAATACTTCGGCCTGCGCAAGATCACCCAGATGTCCAAAGATCCGCACCCACTCATGCTGGCGCACCAACGTCAATACTATGGCGGACTGGCCTGGGCCAACGAGCTCGCCCGCCGCGGCTACGTCGTTGTCGTCCACGATACCTTCGCCTTCGGCAGCCGCCGCATGCGCCTCGGCGACCTGCCCGCCATCATCCGCAACGGCCTCGAAGAAAAGGACCCCGAGTCGAATGAAGAGATCAAACGCTACAACGACTTCTGCGGTCCCTACGAAAGTCTAGTCGCCAAAAGCCTCTTCAGCGCCGGCATGACCTGGCCCGGAGTCTTCGTCACCGACGACCGAGCCGCGCTCGACTATCTTGCCTCCCGCCCCGACGTGGACGCAACGCGCCTCGGTTGTGCCGGCCTCTCGGGCGGCGGCCTCCGCACGGTCATGTTGGCTGGCGCGGACGAGCGCATCCGCTGCGCCGCCTGTGTTGGAATGATGACCACCTGGGCCGACTACTTACTCAACAAAGCGCACACGCACACTTGGATGTGTTACTTACCTGGAATGCCGCGCGATCTGGACTATCCAGAAATTTTGGGATTAGCGGCACCCAACCCAGTCATGGTCCTGAACAACAGGCAAGATACACTCTTCACACTTACAGAGATGCAAAAGGCGGACAAGATTCTAGCGGCGGTCTACGCAAAAGCCGGCGCACCCGATCATTACAAAGGTGCCTTCTACGAAGGCCCCCACAAATTCGACGCCGAAATGCAAAAAGACGCCTTCGCCTGGTTCGACCGCTGGCTCAAACGATAACCAAACTCCAAAATCCATCCGCGTGCATCCGGAGCCAACTAGTTCTTGCCCGCTCACTCCACCGGCAAGAACACCCAAAGCTCCGGTCGTCCGACATTGCAATGCACTGCCCTGCTCAGCAATCCCAGGCAAGGCCAAGCAAAAAACAACGCATACCGTGCCGCGTTCCAAGCCCCAAAAGCCGGAGACTTCTCCCCAAAACGCGCAATCCGGCTCTCCACCCCCGGCAAAGGATGAAAGATCGCCTCCACGCCCGCCGTCCGCTGCGGCTCGTCATCTTGCCGCCGATCCAACGCCCGCACCGCCTCGACGAACAGGTCTTTCTGCAAGCCCAAACGCTTAGCCGCCTGATCCACCTCAAACACACCCCACCGGCTCACGGTCGGCAAAACCAGAACTCCCAAAAAACTCCACAGCGCAAAACCAAGCAAAGTCTTCACCAGCGCCCGCTCCTCCACCACTCCCGCTCCCGGCAGCCACGAAGCCAGTTGAAAGCCACCCAAATTCCAAACGATCGCTAGTACAACCCCGCGTGCGCGGCTGCCGCATCCAATCGCGGCCCGCCGCCGTAGTTCGACCACTTTCT
>JANXUM010000032.1 GCA_025356215.1 Bryobacter sp.
CATGCCGAAGCCGGCGCCGATGGTTTCAAGAAATTCGCGGCGTTGCATAGTGATGGCCTTTCAATTTACAAACAGGAATTCGTTCGAACCCAGGAGGACGCGCGCGTATTGGGTCCAATCTCCCTCGGTTAGGAAGTTCAGGCCCAGCTTCAGTTCGTCGGCATCGGGCTCACGGCAATAGAGGAGCCGATAGGCCTGCTTCACTTTGTCGTCGTTGGAGCCGTTCAGCCGCTTGCTCAGGGCGGTGGCGCGGCGCTCCAGGAAAAGGCTATTCATTAAGAACAAGCGCTGCGGCGGAACGAGAGTGGACATGCGGCTTTCGCTGGTGGCCTGGGGATTGGGGAAGTCGAAGAGGGCCAGCATGCCATCCAACTTTCGACGCCCAATGAAGCCGTAGACCGTTCGCTTGACGTTCTTTTCGTCATCGAGCTTGGCGGGCTTGTCGGCGGATTGAAGATCGATTTCACCGGAGGCGAAGAGGAGGGAATCCCGGAGAGTCTCGGCGTCGACGCGTCGACGGTTTGCGCGCCAGAACAGGTGGTTATCCGGGTCTTTGACAAGATTCGCTTCGATATTATCCGCCGCGAGCGCGTAAGTGGCACTCATGAGGATACTCTTATGCAGTTTCTTGAAGCTCCAGCCGTTTTCGACGAAATCGGCGGCGAGATAATCGAGTAACTCGGGATGGGTGGGGCGCTCACCAAGTTGACCGAAGTTACTGGGAGTGGCGACAATGCCGCGGCCGAAATGCTGTTGCCAAACGCGATTGACGATTACGCGGGCGGTTAAGGGATTTTTGGGGTCGGCGATGGCTTCGGCCAACTGGAGTCGGCCACTGCCTTGATGGAATAGCGCGCGATTCTTGGGGCTCAAGATCGCGAGAAAGCGGCGAGGGGCAAAGTCGCCTTGGTTGTTGCGGTCGCCGCGAATGAGAATTTTCATGTCGGCGGGTTTCTCTTTATCGTGCAAGGTTTGGAGAAAGGGGTACTGTGGCGGCAAGGCCTTGCGCTTGGCATCTTCGAGTTTCTTCTGCTCATCAAGATAGGATTTCCATTGGCCGGTCATGAAGCGCTCGATGGTGCCCTTGCCGTAATACATCACTCCGGCACCGTACTTGAAGGCACCGCCGGCGTCACTAATCGAGCGTTCGAAAAGATCGCGCCAGAGCACAGTGCGATCCCGATCCATCGCGCTCAGTTGCGTCTGAGACAGGTCGTTGCGTGTGGGGTCAACGCCGAGAATGACTTTGTTTTTGTCGTCGACCGACTTCTTTTCGTCGTTGACGGCCAGGACCAGTTCTTCAAAGCGGCGGGCCTCTTTCCATTGCTCGTCGGGCGAAGCCTTGGCCTGCACCATGGCGCGGAAGGCGTTGAGGAAAGGATGATAGAGCCGCTCACTGGCGAGATATTTCTTCCAGCGGCCGAGCGTTTCGTCATCAAGCCCTTTGGCGTCGTCGACGCCTTGTGCGGCCATGAGATAACGGGCGGTTTGGGCGGCAAGGACCTCGCCCAAGACACGAGACTGATTCTCGTAGAACTCTTTGGTGTGTTTCTCGGCCAAGTCCAGTTCTTTCTTAGTTGCGGCCCAGGCTTTGACAGTCGCCTCGTCGGCGAGTGGGGATTCGTGGAGTTCGGATGAATTCAAAATTCCTTGCAGGGAGTAAAAGTCTTTGGTAGGAATGGGATCGAACTTATGATCGTGGCACTGGGCGCAGGCGACGGTGAGGCCGAGGAAGCCGCGGGTGAGGGCGTCGACGCGCTCGTCTTGCATCTCTGGGCTGAGCGCGAAGAATCCGGTGCCGGCGGCAAACTCGTTGGGGTCATTGGAGGGCATCAGATCACCGGCGATTTGCGCTTTGACAAACTGGTTATAAGGTAAGTCGCGATTGAAGGCGTCGATGACCCAGTTACGATAGCGGAAAGCGTTTGGGTATGGGTCATCCTGGGTGGAATTCAACTTGTCGTCGGCATAACGCGCGACATCGAGCCAGTAACGAGCCCAGCGTTCGCCGTATTGCTGGGAGGCAAGGAGGCGATCGATGACTTTTTCCCAGGCCGTGGCCGAGCGGTCATCCAGGAAGGCCTTTGTCTGTTCGGGGGTTGGCGGCAAGCCCGTCAGATCGTAGGTGGCACGGCGGAGAAGGGTGCGCCGGTCTGCGAAGCGAGCGGGCTTGAGGCCTTCTTTTTCGAGGCGGGCCAAGACGAAGCGATCAATGGGAGTGCGCGGCCAAGCGGCTTCGCGGACGCTGGGCGCGGGTGACTTGAGAAAGGGTTGGAAGCTCCAGAAGGCGCGTTGCTCTGCGGTGAGTTCTACGTCGGCAGCGGCGGGGGCGGCCTTCATCAGGCGTTCGGGAAAGGTGGCGCCGTCGCGCACCCAGTTGGAGATCAGGTCGATATCGGCTCGCGACAGCTTACCGGTTGGCGGCATCTTGAGGCGATCGTCTGACTGCGTGATGGCTTTGACGAGCAGGCTATCGGCGGGCTTGCCTTCCACCACCGCCGCACCGCTTTTGCCGCCTTTCATCAAGGCTTCGCGCGTGTCCATCCGCAGCCCGCCCATGGCAGCCTGCGTGTGGCAGCCGTAGCAGTTCTTGGCGAGCAGCGGACGAACCTTCATCTCGAAATGCTCGGCGCGACCGGAGTCGTCTTGCGAGAATCCGCATACAATGGTCGCCACAAGAGTAAAGAACCAACGCATGTCCTCGATTCTATACAAAGTGGGTGTCAGTTACGATTTTTCGACGGATGCAAAGGGACACTATGAAGCCGCGCTCGGCGAGGTGTTCGGCCCGCATCCGAATATCGCGGTTGAATTGATGCCGCACGCTGCGGATGAGCGCCCGACGAGCGATGAGCTGGACCGCTATGACGGCGTGCTAGCAATGGCCACTCGGCTGGAGCGCGGGAATCTGGATGGACTGAAGCGGCTGGCGATCGTAGCGCGCTGGGGGGTGGGCTACGATCGCATCGACACGCAAGCGATGACGGATAACGGCATCGTGCTGGCCATCACGCCCAACGCAGTGAGGCGCCCGGTGGCGGAAGCGGCCATCGCTCTTGTTTTTACGACGTCGCTGAATCTTGTGAGGCAACATCAGATCGTCCAGGCAGGCCAGTGGCGCGGCGCGCTGCCGGGCTTGGGCCGCAACATCGCGGGCAGGACTTTGGGGTCGATCGGGCTGGGGAACATCGCGGGCGAAATGTTTCGCATGTCGGCATCGCTGGGCTTTGGCAAGCTGCTGGCACATGACCCCTATGCGAGCGGCGAGCGGGCGGCGAGTCTCGGCGTTGACCTGGTTAGCATCGATGAGCTCTTTAAGCAGTCGGATTTTCTGTGCGTTCATTGTTCCTTGAGCGAGGCGACACGCGGGTTGGTGAATCGCGATTTGTTGCGGCTGATGAAGCCTACGGCGATGCTGATCAATACGGCACGCGGCCCGATCGTAGATGAGGCGGCGCTTGTACACGCGCTGAAAGAGGGGTGGCTGGCGGGGGCGGGGTTGGATGTTTTTGAGATCGAACCGCTGCCCGAGGACGCCCCGATCCGAGGCTGCCCCAACGTTGTGTTCGCCCCGCACGGCTTGGCGTGGACGACGGAGTTGGCGCGGGACAATTCACTCGAGGCCTGCAATAATCTGCTCGCGGTTGCACAAGGGCGTCTGCCGGGGGGCATCGTCAACCAGGCCGTAGTCGACGGCGATCTTTTTCAAACCAAGCTACAAAGGTGGGCCCATCGATCATGAAACCAAACCGCTTTCAAAAAGTTCTTGCCGAGGGGCGCGTGCCGGTGGGACACATGGTGTGGGAGTTTGCGACGCGCGGCATGGCGCAGATCCTCGATTCAGTCGACCTGGATTTTGCCGTCTATGACATGGAGCACTCTGGTCTCGACATTGACCGCGTCGCCGACTTGCTCGCATGGACCCACGGCTGCTCTTTCGCTCCCTTTGTGCGCGTGCCGGAAGACAAGTATCACTTTCTGGCGCGCGTTCTGGATGCCGGGGCGCTGGGGGTGATGGTGGCAAACGTGAAGACGGCGGCGCAGGCGGCGCGCATTGTCGATGCCGTCAAATACCCGCCGCAAGGGCATCGCGGCTTGGGCCTGGGCCACGCGCACAACAACTACATCGCACCCAATCCGGTCGAATACCTCGAATACGCGAACAAAAACACGACCGTGATTTGTCAGATCGAATCGCCGGAAGGGGTAGAGAACGCCAAGGCGATTGCGGCGACGCCGGGCGTGGACGTGCTGTGGGTGGGGCACTTCGATCTGACGGCGAGCATGGGAATCCTGGCGCAATTCGATCATCCCGAGTTTCACGCCGCGCTCCGGGCAGTTGTCAGCGCCGCGCACAAGCATGGCAAAGGGGCCGCGATCCAACCGAGCTCACCGTCGCAATTGACGGCGTGGCGCGAGGTGGGCTTCAATATTTTGTCTTATGGGGCGGACTCCGGCATCTACAAGGTTGCGCTTAGCGAAGCCGTCGGACGAATCCGCGGTTAAGGTAAAATCCCTGTCACCGATTCATTAAGCAGCGTGGAAAACAGTGATACAGTAACGGACACGATTCGTAAGGGGGTTTGTTGTGCGCTTAAACTGCACGCTCTTTCTTTTCGTCACGCTTGTCTCCGTGACGCCGCTATCCGCAGACCTGCGCCGCGCGCGCGACCTTGAGCTTTCAGGTCAGATCCGGCTAGCTGAACAGGAATACAAGACCGATGGGGGCCTTGCCTACGCCGAGTTTCTCGAACGCCGCCGGCATCCTGGAGCCATGGCCGCCTACGAGAAACTGGTGACCGCCACCGACGTCAACACCAAGCGACAGGCGTTGAAGCGCCTGGTTGTGCTTGCTCTTATGGACGGCAACCGTCCCGCCGCCGAGCGCCGGCTGAACGCGTATCGCGAGGCCGGGGGCAGTGGCTTGCAGTTCACAGTCAATCCCCGTCCGGCGGCAAGCACGGGCTTCGCCGACATTCCGGGGCCGATTCGCAGCTTCTCGCGCATGGCCGCGTTGTCGCCCGACCTTAGTCCCGAAGAACTGCTAGGTGCCCTGGCTCGCAATGTCGTTACCAACGGGTATCAGGCGGCAGGTAACAACGAAGGTCTGGATCAGACCGAATATCTGAAGCTTGTCTATCGATATCTATCGCAGGCCAAGGAGCTTGAGAAACTGTCGAAGGAGCAGCGTATCGTAATCGAGCAATGCGACACGGCGCAGACCGGCGAGTTGCTGAAGGTACTTGGGTACCGGATGCGCGGGGCCTGTGGCGGCGATCTTGTGTTGGAAACGGTCAACGCCAGCCGCGCGTTTTTGACGATCGATTCCGGCTTTCCGTTGGCGGACCTGGAACTTGCTCTCAAGACCGGCAAGTCGTTCTCTTACGAGTACAAACCCACAAAGGTGAATGTCCTTTACGGCCCCACTTACTGGACTGAGGCGCGCGAGAAGGACAAGCCGGATCAGTCATTTATTGAGTTCTTTATGTCCGATCCACAACTTTGCCGCTTGTATCTAGGATTATCGAAACTGGATCCGTCGACAGCCGAGGATTTGAAGAAGGCAATGCCGGTGCAGCGGTTGCGGGCCTTTTCACACGTGCTGGATTTCTTCGGCGGAATGCTGCAGATCCGCAACGGCAAAGTGGCGGTGCCTGGCGATCCACGCTCGAGCGCCGTGTGGCAGGAGTTTCTCACGGTCAGCCCGGACAATGGTCCCGCGTTCCTGGAGAAGCTGATCTCAAAGGACGACGGTTGGTTGGCCGCTTATTTTGAGGCACTTTCGCGAATGTCCGGACCGGCGCTGGATTATCTTACCGAGCCTGGCCGCATGAAGCGCTTCTATCTGGCATTGCGAGGCAAGGTGACCTCGCCCGGCCCCGCGCGCCCGGTGTTCCGCGCCTCCACCGACTTAATGTTACTGACGTCGCGCCTGCGGCTGGATGCCAACGGCAAGCCGCACGTTCCGGGTAACGTCGAGACCTGGAAGAACCTGTTCATTAACCATCCCCATGGTAAGTACGACGGTAAATTGACCAAGAGCGCACAGAACTGGAAAGACCCCGACGACTTACTCGAGGCCTTGTTCGCGCTCTCCCGTAAAGCGGTGGACAACGAACCGCTCAAAATGTTTCTCGCGCTGAGCGATCTGAATCGAAATCGCAAGGAGCCTCTCAGCCCCGCCGGCGTCGAGAAGATGCTTAAGGAATGGAAGCTTTACGGGGCGCAGTACTCGGCCTTTGCCGAGATGCCCGAATTGAGCGAGAAGTCGATGCTTCAGTTTCTTGCCGCAGCTGCAACACTCAATGGGATCGGCGACGTTCAGCTCAAGTCCGACGCTGTTGGCATCTTCCAGTCGCTGGTGGCGCTGACGCAGATTCTCAATCGCAATCATCTACTGTCCACCGGACTTGACGCGGCGATCGATCCGATCCTGACGCAGATTCCGGCGGCCAAGAATTCGCGCGATCTGTTTGACGCGGGTAAGGCTGGCTTGCAGCATTTGCTCAAGTCCGCCGGAGTTGACGAGAAGGCCGACCCGCAAGTTTCGATGCTTGCGCTGCTCGCCGGCGCGGCCAAGCCCGCCGACACCGATACGCATCGCACCCTGGTGGCCGAAATGCAGAAGGTGTTCGACGCTCAGCGTCTGGTTTCGCTCAAGACGATTTTCGATATCGATGAGAACCTGAACGCGCCGTCGAGCGGCGGCAAGATCAACGTCGCGCTTGTCAATCGTTTGAGCGCACGCATTATCGAGCAGCAGCCGCCGCGCAGTTCGCTGTCGGGAGCGGAACGCAACGCGATGGCGTTTGGATATTGGGTGGATAAACACATCGAGAACGAGCGCAAAATCAATTTCCGCGCCATCGTGGACAAAGCGGGCTCAGACCCGGCGAAGCTTAAGGACGCGCGTAGCAACCTGACTGGATTCTTGCGCGACACCCTAGTTGGCCTTGCGTACATCCACTATGCGCCGCCCGGCGCGCAGATCCTGTTCACCAATCCGCACTTTGTGCGCAGCCATGATTTCCTCGGCGTGCAAGGGACCAATCAAACTTGGCGCAACACCGAAGTGTTCGGCACCGGCTGGCCATCGTCCGCGGGCGGCCGCCTGGTGGGATCGCTGGTGAGCTTGCCCTATGCGCTGGCCGAAGCTGAGCAGAACTTCTTGATTCCGACGCGCGAGCAGGCATTGATTTGGGGCGATCTGGTGCCGCAGATGATTGTGGCCGCCAAGGTGCCGCGCTACTGGCGAGTGACCCCGGCGCAGCTTCATTACGCGGGCTTGCACTTCCGCGCGGGCGAGTCGTTGTTGGCACAGTCAGCCGTCGATGAAAAGCTACGGGCGAAGGTCGTTACGGCGTTGGCCCGCTTTGCGCCTCCGGCGCGTGCCGAGGCCGTGAATGCGTTCCTGGAATTGGGCCGTGTGGGGGACGCGCTCGATCTGGTTACGCCTTCGGAGGCGTTCAACCTGGTTGGCAACCTGATCTCGACAGGCGATGCCGACGCATCGTCGCCGCAGATCGCCGAGATCCGACGGTTGAAGGAGTCGCTGCCGCAAGAGCTATCGGTAAGCTCCATCTCGCCAAGCTTTGGCACGCCGAAGCCGACCTTGGCCAACTCTTACCAGCCACAGTTACTTAGTCTGCGTACCTTTCCAACGCTAATGGGTTACTCGAGCCGCATTCTGGCTGAGAGCTGGGAATCGTCCAACATTTACTACGCGGCGCTGGCCGACGAACTGGGTATGAAGCCGTCGGAGCTGAACGTCCACGTGCCGCAATGGACCAAGCTGACGGTTGAGAAAATCTTCGCCACGCACCTTGAGGACTGGCCCGCGCTGCTGCGCAGCCTCCGGCTGCTGGGGCAAGAAGTGCGACAATCGACGAAACAGACACCGCAAGGGAGCAACTAAAGACGTGCGCAAGTTTTTCGCATTACTCGTAATCTCCGCCGCCCTCGTCGGCATCGCCCTCTACGCGCAAGACGCGATCTTCCGCGTGAATGCGGACATGGTTGTCCTTAGCTTTACGGTTACGGATTCCAAGGGCAAGTACGTCAACGGCCTCAAGCACACGGATTTCCGCGTGCTTGAAGACGGCATCATTCAGAAGCTGTCGACCTTTGCGGAAGGCAATCGGCCGCCGATCCAGATTATGGACGATGGCACTAGCAAGCCGCTGAGTGTCTCGGACAACACAACCAAAGAGACGGATCTCAAAGGCCCGTCGGACGCGTTTGTGGGCACGAATGTCTTTGTGCTGTTCGATACCTCGAACTACATGTACCGCAGCTTTGTATACGCCTCGGACGCGATCGCCGACTTTGTGCGCGGCCTCGACAAGGCCGATTCGGTTGCCGTCTATACCTTCAGCCGCAATTTGTCGCGCGCGGCGGACCTGACGCGCGATCGCAACTTTGCCATCGCTGGCTTGCGCAAGGCTGTGGCGGGAGACGATTCGGCTTTGTACAACGGCTTGCTGTTGACGCTGCGCGACGCGGCCAAGGTGCCGGGGCGCAAGGTTGTGATTGTGTTCTCGAACGGGCCGGACAACGGTTCGATGGTAGCGCCGGACGACGTGCGCGCGGTGGCTGAGGATGAGGGCATTCCGATCTATGTAATTTCGACGGCGGAAGTGAACAAGGACCCGATCTCGAGCGGCGTGTTCCGCCGGATCGCGGGACGCACGGGGGGCAAGGCGTATTTTGCCAGGACCTGGCAGAAACAAGTCGAAGCCTTTGAATCGATCCGCGAGGATTTGGGCAACAGTTACACGATCACTTACTATCCGCAGAAGAATCCGAATGAAGGGTTCCGGAAGATCTCTGTCGAGATTGTGAGCGATACGGGGAAGAAATTGAGGGTGAGGGCGCGGCCGGGGTATCGACCGCGGACCAGCTAAACTGTCCGCTTGATCGCCAATTTTCCCAGAGAAAGTTAGACCGCGTTACTCGTCTCGCAAACTACGAAACCATCTGTCTGGAACTTGCAATCTCCATTTCGGGATACCTTCAGCGCAAAGGTTTAGTCAAGCTGGTTCCAACTGGAATATTGGCTGTCACCAAGCCTGGAAGCGTCAAACCGGGTGGAAGATTAATCGCCCTGTCGAAGCGTCAAGTGTGGCTTTTCTCTTTTGGTCCAGTCTCGCCGCCAGCGCCGTTCTTTGTAGACAGCGGCTAACCAGACCCGTTCCCCAATAATCTTCCGTATCGAATTCAGCCACTTCACTGCCTCAGTCCATACCGTCTGCACTCCACGCTCTAAAGTCAATGACAAACAGCTTCCACAAAGCCTACTCCGTAGCCCGGATATCATCCAGCCGGGCGCGCAGTTCGGCGGGTAAAGCGTCCACCATTATTTGGGTAATCAGATTTGCTGCGTCGAGCCCACGAACGTGAACTCGATCTTTGTCCCGATTCGAACCCAGCTTCATAATCAGCAAATCACCAACCGGAACGACGTACACATCCTCACCCTTAACGATCTTCCGTTGAGGCCGAATTTCCGGGTTTGGCATTGCCTGAGATGGCTTCACCTTCTCCTGCGCGAACACCAGATGGATCGCGTTGACAGCCCGGCGCGATTCGCCGTAAAGCAACATGTCTACGCCAGCTACGTGCCTGAAATGGAATCCGTTCTGAGCCGCAACTTCAATCACACGCTCCAAGTCCGTGCGATTCACCATCAGATCCACATCGCGAGTCAGGGACGAAATCTCGCTGTCGACCTCTTCTACATGAACGAACACAGCCAGACCGCCAATCAACTCGTGGGCGATATTGGCGGCGCGCAGCGGACGTGAAATCTGGTGGAGTACGCCAAACAATTCAAAGACCCGTTGTTCAAAAGCCATGTTCATTAACACGCCCTCGCGGGCGGCCTCCTCAACGAAACTTTGAAAGGTCTGCATACTCCACCAGTATCATTCAACTAACTTAGCCGATTCCACCAGGGCTTGGCCGGGGCCAGCGCCGCGTTGACCGCGTTGATGTTCTTCATGCCTTCGGTCGCGAGCCAATCTTCCAGTGCCGCCGGGCCTTGCTTGGCGAAAACCGGGATCGCGTCCTTCCAAGTCGCGCGTCCGCAAAGCACTCCGCTAAAGGCGGTCCCCGCTTCGCCCGCCATCGCCAGGCTCTCTGTGAACTGATCGTTGCTGACACCCGCGCTCAAGTAAATGAACGGCAGGCTGGTAACATCGGCGCTCTGGCGATAGTAATCGAGAGCTTCGGCGCGGGTGTAAGCCTTTTGCCCCTTGTACACGCTGGAACCTTCGACATACTCCGCGTTCACCGGTACTTCCACCTTCAACACGTCCACTTGATACTGGGGCTTTGAGAATTCCTTCATCGAAGCCATCACGATACCCGGCTTGGACTTGGCAAATTCGAGACTCTTCTCGTCCACGCCGTTGTGGTCGTAACCGATGAACTCAAGAAAGAATGGAATCTGCTGATCCTGGCACTCGGCGCCGATGCGCTCAATGAAGCGATGTTTGATGTCGTTGATCTTCGCGTCGTCAAACGGGGTGTAATAGAGCAGAATCTTGACCGCGTCGGCGCCCAGTTCCTTGATGCGCATCACGCTCAGGTCGGGGAGCAGGTCCGGCAGGCGCCCGGGGGTGTTGGCGTCGTAGCCGGTCTTCTCATAGGCCAGCAGCAGGCCGGCGTTGGAGGCGCGCGCGGCGGCGGCGGGCAAGCCGAACTCGGTGTCGAGCAAGATCGCGGTAGCGTGCGGCGTCAGCGCGCGCACAACAGCCACTTTGAACTGCTCCATCATCTCTTGCGACACTTCTTTGGGCGTCACGCCCTTGGCTGCGGCCAAGCTCTTGGCCAGGCTGCCGCGCTGATCCATTGCTGCGGCCGCAATCACGCCGTCCTTGTTGGACAGCTTGTGCATGTGTAGTTTTTTGCCTTCGCTCAAACTCATAGTGTTTCTCTCTTCTTTCTATCGTTACGGTAAGTTACTGTAAGTCGTTTGCCGGGCGGGTCCAGCGTGCGCGGCGTCGCCAGTAAGCTTGCGCACGGCCCACATCCCGGAGGATCTGCGCCTTTAGTTCTTCGGGGTTCTCAAACTTCCGCTCTTCACGGATGTAGGCGCGAAAATCAACTCGAATCCTCGTCGGGCTTTCCCCGGTCAAAGGCTCAAGCAGAAAAGTCTCAATCGTTAAATCGTTCCCGCCAAACGTGGGCCGGAATCCGATGTTCGTGATGGATTGCCAGGTACGGCCATCCTTCAAATCCGTTGTGCGCGTGACGTAAACTCCCCCGGCGGGGATCACGCGCTGGCCTTCGATCAACGGCTTGGGGTCGAGGTTCAAGGTGGGCACGGTTTGCTTGCGCCCAATGCCTTCTCCCAAC
>JANXUM010000048.1 GCA_025356215.1 Bryobacter sp.
CAGAGCGTTTGGGCCCTATCGCAGACGAAAGGTCTGAGCGGTGTGGAACTCGAGGGCGGGAGGGGGGCCAGGCGGCCCGCTTGCCTTCAGGAACCAGACACTGTTGCGGCCGACGACCGTTGATTTTCCATCGGGCTCCACCAGCAGGGCGGTTGCCTCATCGATACCGATTCCGCTGGCGCCCGTGCGGGCCATGAAGACACCGAGGCGGCCGATGCGGTTTCTGGGAGTGAAATGGCTGTCGGTGATGACGCCTTGGAGGGCCGGTATTTTGAGGAAGGCTGTGCCGAGCGTCATCTTCTCGTGATGTGGATTCTGGAGCGCTTCCTCCGAGGTGATGCTGCCGTGCTCGGCGGAGAAGTAGAATTCGCCAAGCACCGCAAGGCCAGCGCTGGTGCCGCCGATGGGGACACCCGCGTCGATGCGCTTCTGGATTGCGCGGGAGAGCGGCGTGTCTTTCCAGAGGCGGATGTAATTCCACTGGTCGCCTCCGGCAAAGAAGATGGCTTCGGCCGTCTCAATGCGATGAATAACTTCGGGGTCGGAGGAAGATTCGCGGGACTTAAGAATTAGCGTGGCGACCGAGTTGAGCTTGCCCAGTTTCTCAACGAAGGGGTTGTAGGCGGGTGTGCCGGAGGCGCGCAGGACCAGGAAGTCACCGCCGCCGGCGCGGTCGATGAGCCAACGGAAGCCTTCTTCGACGTCTTTGCCGCCGCCCATCAGCAAGTAGCCGGGCTGGGTTTTAGTGATGAGGTCGGAGGGATTGCCGATGCGGGTGTATTCAGGCGGCTGGGCGGCGGCGGAAAGGGCGAGCAAAAGAAGAATGAACGGCACTGCATGACAGTATAGGCCGAGGCGGCGCGGTGCAATCCAACCGCAAAGCCCTCTTTTTTTGCTCCCCGCGCGATTTGCCCGTTTCCGAGCTTTGAAAGGATGGAGGAATTTACTTTGGCGGATTCCGCAGCCTGAACTCGCTACAGTTTACAGACGGATCGGAGTACTCCGGTCGTCTGCGACTTGCTATCTTCGAGAGGAACCTACAGTGAAACTATTTTTACGCTTCGTATTCGCAACCCTGATTGCCCTAACTGGACTTTGGGCCCAGTCTGATTACACATTTTCCGATGGTGGCCGCCAAGGCAACTACCGATTGGCTCAAGATGAGGTCTTTAGTAAGGCCAGTCTGGTGCCCGCGACCGTGACCGCGGGCAGCCGGGCCTGGGGCGGCGGGACCGTCCTCAAGCTGAACTCGGGCGAAGCCGCCCGTAAAGTGGCGAAATCGTCTTCCGCCAAGACCCGCGGGGCCCTGGCCCCGGTGTTTTATTACGCCGGCGATTTGCCGACCGCCGAAAAACTGGCTGCGCTGCCTGCCGTTGAGCGCGATCGCATGTTGGCAAACGCGCGCCGCGTCATGACCGCCAAGCTGCTGGTGCGCCTCGAAAAGGCCCAGACTAAAACGCTCGCCGAAACTCAGCCGACGGCCTTCGAGACGGCTCTCCTTCCCGGGTGGATGCTTGTCTCTTACGCCGACGCGTTTGCCGCGCTCGACGCGGCCGATTGGATGACCCAAAAGGGCGGCTTTGAGTTTTCGCCGGTGTTCTCGCGAACCATGTACACGCGGCAAGCACTCGCCCGCGACGTCAATGATCCGCTTTACCCGAAACAGTGGCACCTTCAGCCCGCCGCAACTTTCAATTTGTCGATGGGCAACACGTGGGACAGCGTAACGGGTAAGGACATCAACATCGCGGTCATCGACGACGGCCTAGAGGTCAAGCATGAGGATTTGGTCTCCAATAGCTTTCCGCTTGGCCAGGGATTTCACCGGAACTTCAACGATGGGGACCCCGCCGATCCCACGCCCACGGACATCAAGCAGAACCATGGCACTTCGTGTGCCGGCCTGGCTGCCGCAAGTGGATTCAATAACCTTGGAGTCACCGGTGTCGCCCCCGAGGCCCGCATGATGGGTCTCCGCCTGATCGCCGGTGCTGCGAGCTCTGAAGACAATGGGACCGCCCTTGCCTGGCAGCCAGAAGGCATCGTGACTCATGTTTCCAGCAATAGCTGGGGTCCGGCCGATGATGCAAAGAGCGATGGCACCATCTCCGCTCTTCAACTTGCCGGAATGAAGAAGGGTGTCACTGAGAATCGCAACAAGCTGGGCACCGTTTACCTGATTTCCGCTGGCAACGGACGCGACAGCGGCGACGATGAAAGTTATGACGGCTTCTCGTCATCCCGCTTTGGCATTGCCGTCGCGGCGGTCAATCGTGGCGGCACGCAAAGCTCTTACTCTGAGAACGGCATGGCAGTCGCGATTGCCGCATTCGGCGGTGAATTCCAGCCGCCTGATGTGACCTGGACCACCAACAACAGCGGTGCCGAATCCTATGCACTCTTGCAGAAAAAATCCCCTGATACCACCGCCCCCGTCAATTACACGGACTCTATGAACGGAACATCCGCCGCCGCGCCACAGATATCCGGTGCGGTCGCTTTGATGCTGCAAAAGAACCCCCTACTTGGTTACCGCGACGTGAAGGAAATTCTGATGACCACCGGCAACGCAAAAGACTTGAAGGGATCGACGGAATTCTTCAAGAATGGCGCGGGTTTGACGTTGAGCCACTCGTTTGGAGCTGGCGTGGTAAACGTGGCGGCCGCAGTGGAGCTGGCAGGCAAATGGAAGAACCTGGGGCCTGAGATCTCAATGGAGTCAGCGGTGAACACGACGGTTGATATTCCTGAAGTAGGCTCGGATGTCGCGACAATTGAGTTTGATCTGAGTAGCGCCAATATCCGGGTGGAACACGTTGAGTTCACTTTTACATTGACGCATGCCAAGCGTGGCACTGTGTCTTTCGGGCTTAGATCCCCAGCCGGAACCATGAGTCTTGCCGCCCAGCGGCCGCCCGACGACAACGCGAACTTTGTCGAATACACGATGACTTCCGTAATGAACTGGGGTGAATCGGCAGCCGGCAAGTGGAAGTTACTTGTTGCTGACAATGTCGTTGACGGCATCAAGGGCGATATCCGGAACGTGAAATTGGTTGTTTACGGGACTGCCCAGTAAGTAGCCTGATTTAGCCCGACCACACCCTCAACTCAGAGCGGGTGGAGTCACACGCAAGGGACGGAGCACTGGGAACTATTCCTCTCGCGAACAGCAATCGCGGTGTGCACCGTCCCTTGCACTGCCTCATTTAAGGGAAATTGGGAAATTGGGGACGGAGCCCTTAGAGATACTCCCACGGCTTGGGAGAATAGTCCGAAGGGCTCCGTCCCCAATGGGGTTTGGGTATTGGAGTGAGAAAAATAGCTAGTCTGGCGCACTTACGGATATATGCCTCGTGCGGCTAGAGTCGTAATCCCAAATGTCCCGTACCATGTGACGCAACGGGGAGTGAACCGGGAGACCGTGTTCCGGAATGAGTCGGATTACCGACGGTATCTCGATATGATGACCGAGCGGGTTCGAGTTGCCAGGGTGAAAGTCATAGCATTTTGCCTCATGCCGAATCACGTCCACTGGCTTGTGACGCCAGAGCGCGAAGAGTCCCTGGCGCTGCTTTTCCGGAAGGTTCATGGAGGCTACGCACAAGCTTTTAATCAACGGAATCAGCGGGTTGGGCATCTTTGGCAGGCGCGGTACTTCTCGTGTCCGATGGACCGGCAACACCTGATCACGGCGATACAGTACGTGGAATGGAACCCCGTCGAGGCCGGCCTAACGGCAAAGGCGGAAGACTATCCATATTCGAGTGCGAGAGCCCATCTCGACGGAGTGAGTTCAGGGGGCGGGGGCTTATTAGATTGGGATTTCTGGGAAGAAATGGGAGGTCGAATCGGATGGAAAAGGCTGATCGAGAATCCAGTGGACGAACGGGTTGCCACGGAGTTTGAAAGATGTACAAAGTCCGGGGCACAGTTCGGTAGGGATGATGTTATGGAATCCGGAATTCAGCACGGCGGGGTATCCCGAGGAAAGTAGGCCATAGGCCGAAGGGCTCCGTCCCCTTTGGGGTGCCGAGGGGTTAGTGGCGGAGGGACAGAGCGCCTTGGTTGCCGCGGCCGAAGAGGGCTCGGGCTTGGCCGGAGCGCAGACTGGCGCGCGTGGCCTCCAGAGCCCCTACCATCTGCGCCAACGCTTCATCAATATTGCCGGCATTGGTGGCCAGAATGTCATCCCAGAGATCGATACTCGATAGGGCCAGTCTGGTCATGTCCAGCACGCCGGGACCGGCGACCGGATCGACGCCGCGTCCTTCGAGTAAGGCCGCCAGGGTCGTCGACAGTAATTGAGGCAGGTGGGAGCTCCAGGCAACCAGACGGTCATGTACTTCCGGGCCCAAAATCACCGCGCGCCCACCCAAGGATTCGACCAAGTCGATCAACTCCGGGACTGGCTCGGTCAGCACCCAGGGGCGGGATTGGAACAGATCGGCTGAGGCGCCGTCCGGCCCTCGCACTTCCCTGCCCGCCATTGGGTGGCCGCCCACAAACTTGGCGTTGGTGATGTGCTTTTGAGCAGCCACGCAGATAGCAGACTTGGTACTGCCGACGTCGGTGACGAGCGCATCCGGCTTTAGCATCCCGTTGAGCTTTTCGATCGTGGTCAGGATGCGGAGTACGGGTTGGGCGAGGAGGACCAAATCCGCTTGTGGGATGGCTTGCTCAAGGGGCAGGGCTTCGTCAATCGCGCCGATCTCCAGCGCTTTTTCAACGACTACGGCGGAGCTGACGCCCAGGACGCGGCCATAGATTCCGCTTCGTTTGACAGCCAAGCCGAAGCTGGAACCGAGCAGACCGGTGCCAACGATGGCGAGGGTTTTCATGTCTGTTGCAGCCGGCGCATCTCAAGCATGATGGCGGCGTAAATGCGCTCGACGGCACCATGTTCAAGCGGTCCCGCGTTACGGGCGGCAACGCCCTCAATCACAGCGTGTTCGCGGGTTAACTCGACAACGGGAAGTCCGGCGGAGGCTTTGGCTTTGCCGATCTCGGTCGCAATGGCGGCACGCTTGTTGAGAAGCAGAAGAATCTCGCCGTCGAGAGAATCGATGCGATCCCGATAATCCTTAAGAACGACGGCGGCGTCAGTGGCGGTCATGAACGGCCCGCCTTGGCGCCGCGCTTCAGGTCTCTTGCCATGCGTTCAATGGTATCGAACAAGTCGGCGGGCGGGGTGGACTCAATGGCGCGGACAAAACTGCTGCCGACGACGACTCCATCGGCAACGGCGCCGACCTGAGCGGCCTGGGCGGCGGTGGAGATTCCAAAGCCGACGCCCAACGGCAGATCCGTGAATCCGCGAAGTCTTTCGACCAGCGGAGCGACACTTGCCGAGACCTGCGACTGTTCGCCGGTGACTCCCGTGCGGGACACCACATAGACAAAGCCGGAGCAGTACTTGGCGACCAGTTGGAGCCGGTGGTCTGTGCTGGTGGGAGCCACCAGAAAGACGGTATCCAGGCCGGCGGACTTGACCGCGTCGACAAAGCTGCCCGCCTCTTCCACACTGAGATCGGTGAGTAGAAAACCGTCGATTCCCACCTGTTTGGCGCGCGCGGCGAGGCGATCGAAACCGTAGCGCATCACTGGGTTGAGATAGGTGAAAAGCACGAGCGGGATCTGGCTACGCTGACGGATTTGGGCGGCGATGTCGAGAACCTTTTCGACCGTTGTGCCAGCGGCGAGGGCGCGCTCAGAGGCGCGCATGATCACGGGCCCGTCGGCGATCGGATCGCTAAAGGGGACGCCCAGTTCGATCAGGTCGGCACCGCCGCGCTCAAGGGCGGCGACGATCTCGACGGTGGTCTCGGGGTCGGGGTCGCCCGCGGTGACGTAGGCGATCAGGGCGGGCTCATTGTTGGCCCGCAGGGAATCAAAACATGGGGCTATGCGAGTCGGCATCAAGTTCCTTCAGATTTTCACGATAGATATCGATGTCTTTGTCGCCGCGGCCGCTGAGGTTGACGAGGAGGACATGGCCGGGCAAGCGGGGAGCTCGGGCGATGGCTTCGGCAACGGCGTGAGCGCTTTCGAGGGCCGGAATCAGGCCTTCAACCCGGGAGAGTTCGACGGCGGCGGCAAGGGCGGTTGCGTCATCGCAATCGACGTATTCGGCGCGGCCTTGGTCGTGGAGGTAAGCGTGCTGGGGTCCGATGAGCGCGTAGTCCAGACCGGCACTTACACTGTGAGTGAGCGCCACCTGACCGTCATTGTCCTGGAGTAAGTAACTATAAGCGCCGTGGAGGACGCCGGGAGCGCCACCGCTGAAGCGTGCGGCGTGCTCGCCGGTGGCCTTGCCTTTGCCGCCGGCCTCGACACCGATGAGGTGGACGCCGGGGTCGCCGATGAATGCCTGAAAGAGGCCGATGGCGTTGGAACCGCCGCCGACACAGGCGATGGCGGCATCGGGCAAGCGGCCTTCGGCCAGTAGGATTTGCTCTCGAGCTTCATCACCGATGCAGCGATGGAAATCGCGGACCATCATCGGATAGGGATGCGCGCCCAGGGCGGAGCCAAGCAGATAGTAAGTGTTATCGACGTTAGTGACCCAATCGCGCATCGCTTCGCTGATGGCGTCTTTAAGGGTGCGCGAGCCGTTGGTTACGCCAAAGACTTCTGCGCCAAGCAAGCGCATCCGGAACACGTTGAGGCGCTGGCGGCGCATGTCTTCTTCACCCATGTAAACGCGGCAACCGAGACCGAGAAGCGCGCAGGCCGTGGCCGTCGCGACACCGTGCTGTCCGGCACCGGTTTCGGCAATGATGCGCCGCTTGCCCATGTTGCGGGCGAGTAGGGCTTGGCCGAGGGCGTTGTTGATCTTGTGCGCGCCGGTGTGCAGAAGGTCTTCCCGCTTGAAGTAGATCTTGGCGCCGCCCAGCTTCTCGCTGAGTCGCTTGGCGTAGTAGAGGGGCGTGGGGCGACCGGCGTAGTTCTTGAGTAGACCGGCAAGCTCGGCTTGAAAATCAGGGTCGGCTTGAACCTTGCGATAGGCTTGCTCAAGTTCGTCCAGGGGCGCCATGAGGACCTCGGGAACGTAGCGCCCACCATAGGGGCCGAAGTGGCCGCCCGCGTCGGGCATGCTGCTTAACATACTGCGTCAAACTCCTTTCGCGCCGCTTGAATGAAGGCGCGCATTTTGTCGCGATCTTTTTTGCCTGGCTCGGATTCCAGGCGCGAGCAGGCATCGACTCCCCAAGGCTTCAGACGCTGGATGGCGAGAGCGATGTTGTCCGCGCCGAGGCCGCCGGCCAGCACGATCTTGCCAGTGAGCCCTTGGGCCAGGGACCAATCGAAGCTCTGCCCGGTGCCGCCGGCCAGCGCACCCGCCGGCGTATCGAGGACAACGGCTTCCACCGCTTCCTGGTCGATCGTGGCCTGTGTGAGTGCCGCGTCGGCGGGGATTGCTTTCCAGACGCGCATGCCAGGGAGGGAATTCATTTTATGTAACTGAGCAATGTCGAGCCGATGTTCGGCCATGACGTCGGCCACGCGCGACGGGTCTTCATTGACAAAGAGGCCAACACGCCAGAAGTCACTGGGAAGGTCCTCAAGGAAGGCCGCGTCCTTGAGGAAGCGCGGGCTGCCGGGCCAGAAATTGAAGCCGAGCGCGTCGGCACCCGCGTCCAACGCGGTGAGTGAGTCGAGAGAATTGGTGAGCCCACAGACTTTGACGATCATGCGGTGAGTTCTCGCAGGGCGGAGGCGGGATCGGGGGCTTTCATCAAGCTCTCGCCGACGAGGAAAGCCTGGTAGCCCGCTTGGCGCAACGTGGCGACGTGTTCGGCCGTAAAGATGCCACTCTCGCTGACTTTGAAGATGCTGGGAGGCATCAGCGCGGCGAGGCGAATCGAGGTTTCGAGCGTTACCTCGAAGCTGCGCAAGTCGCGATTGTTGACGCCGACCAGGACAGCGCCGCTGTCGAGCGCGCACTTCAATTCGTTTTCGTCATGGACCTCAACCAGGGCGTCGAGCCCGAGCGATGCGGCGAACTCGCGCAAGCGGCGGAGGGCGGCCACATCGTGGAGCGCGGCAATGAGCAGGATGGCGTCGGCACCCCAGGCGGCCGCCTCAACGATGTTGAGCTCCTCGATGGTGAAGTCTTTACGCAAGATGGGCAGGCCGACGGCACCGCGGACCGAGACCATGTCATCGAGGCTGCCCTGGAAGAAGTCGTGGTCCGTGAGGACGCTGAGCGCGGCGGCACCACCGAGCTCATAGGAGCGGGCGGTGCGCGTGGGGCGGAAGTCAGCGGTCAGCAATCCGCGAGACGGCGAGGCCTGTTTGATTTCGGCGATGATGGCGGGCGAGATCATGGCGCGAATGCGCAACGAGGAGAAGAAGCCCCGTTGCCGGCCCTTTTGATCGGCGGCGCGGCGTTCAAACTCGGCGAGCTGAGGGCGCAGCGCTTTGACTTCCTGCTGTTTTCGGGCAACGATCTCGGCGAGGATGCCAGGAACGTTCACATGTACTCCGGCACGGCGATGCCGAGCGTCGAGAGCGTCCGCTCAAGTTGAGTGGCGAAGTATTGCGTCATCCAGAGGAGGACGTTGCGGCGGTCTTCATCGGGCTCGTCGAGCACGCGGAAGTCGTGATAAAAACGGCTGAAGCCTTGGGCCAACTGGTAGGCGTATTTGGCGAGAGCGGCGGGCTCTCCGTTTTCGACGGCGGCGGCAAGAATCGAATCGAGACGAGAGATATCGAGCAGAAGCTGCCAAAGGTCTTCGTTGGCGAAGGCGGCGGCGAAGGTGCCGGCGTTGCAAACGGCCTTGAAGTTGGGCAGAGGTAGACCGCGCTCCGCCGTTTTTCGCAAAATGTTTTGTGCGCGGACGGCGGCGTATTGGACGTAGGGGCCGGTTTCGCCTTCAAAGCTGAGAGCCTCCTGGAGGTCGAAGGCGATAACGGTGGTGCGCGTGAACTTGAGCATGAAGTAGCGCAAGGCGCAGATCGCGATTTGGTGGGCGACCAAGTGGCGGCTGGCCTCTGGTTTCGATTCGTGACGGGAATCGACTTCGACGCGGGCGCGGGCGATGAGCTGATCGATGAGATCGTCGGCCTTAACGCCGAGACCCTTGCGACCGCTCACCTCCACATAAGGACGGGCCTTGTCCTCTTCGCTCAGTTCGATGCCCAGGTCGACGCAGGTGCGCGGGGTGAGGGCGACCATCTCGTAGCTGAAGTGGATGGAGCGCGCGGCTTGATCGTTGTAGCCGAGGGCGCGCAAACCCGCAGCGACGACATCTTGCAGATAGCTTTGGCGCGAATCGATGACGTTGAAGACGGCGACACCATTGCCGAAATCGGCGGGGGTTGCGCCATCGGGGGAGGCTTGGGAGACGAAGCAGGGATGGCCGTCAGCGTAGGTCCGGAGCTTGCGGTAGTAGAAATCCTTGCCGAGCAGGCCGAACTTCCAAAGCTGATAAGCGATGTCCTTGCCGACGTAGGTAACTGTGCCGTTGGACCGGACGATGACCTTGGAATCTTCCTCGCCCGCGTTCTCGCGGAAGGCGGAGCCGGGCATCACCCAGCATCCGCTGTTCTTGCCTTCGGTCTCCAGATAGATGGCCTTGCGTTCCTTCAATTGCTCAAAGCAACTGGCCCAGAATTGCAGGTGCAGAATCTCGCTTTCGCGCGGGAGCACATCGTATTGAACGCCCAGGCGCAGCATCGTGTTGAGGTGGCACTCGACGATCGCGTCGGCGACGATGTGGCCCATCTCAGAGAGAGGGCCATGGCCGGCCTCGATTTCGTGGATCGTCTCGCCGCGCCAGACTTTGCCGTCTTCGAGTTGCGAGATCTTGGCGTAGAGATCCCAGCAAAGGTAATCGAAGCGGGGCTGCAGGGTGAGGGCACGGACTTCGTCGGCTGTTTTCTTTTCAAGAAAGTGGAAGGCGGCGACGACGTCGGCCACCTGGACGCCGGTGTTGTCGATGTAGTTTTGCACCTCCACGCGGGTGCCCATCGCCTTCATCATGCGCACGAAGGTGTCGCCCAGAATGGCGTTGCGCAGGTGGCCGATGTGGGCGGCCTTGTTGGGGTTGATGTTGGTGTGTTCGACGATGGTTTTACGCGTCGAAAATTCCTGGGTGTCCTGGTCGTTGCCGGTGAGGATCTGATTGGCGTAGTAGCCACGATCGAAGCGAACGTTGAGATAACCGTTGGCCACTTCGAGGGCCGCGACGCCGTCGATCTTGCCGGCGAGACCCGCGGCCAGTTGCTCGGCGATGGCTTTGGGGGCCTTCTTGAGCTGGCGGGCGAGTTGGAAGGCGACGGGCAGAGCGAGTTCGCCAAAGTCCGACTGCTTGGGCTGCTCGGTTGCGACGGGCATATCAAGCTGGAACTGGGCTTGGAGGTAATCGGAAAGCGCCCGTGAAATCGAGCCTTCGAGGGTATGAAACACTATGTTCAATCATAGCAACGCTATACTGAGGGTTTAGCGGAAAACATGCCGAAAATCACCCTTTTGAACGATGGCTCAGCCTATGAGTTTACGCCCGAGTCCGTGCCTTATGGCGGGCACGGCAAGCCGTTGAGCCTGTTGGATCTGGCGGAGCACTTTGGCTTTCATATTGAGCACGCCTGTGGGGGGAGCAATGCCTGCACCACCTGCCATGTGGTGATCAAGAGCGGCGACAAGAATCTGAGCGAGATGGAAGAAGACGAACAGGATCGTCTTGATATGGCACCAGGGCTGACGCTGCATTCGCGCCTCGGTTGCCAGTGCGTGGTGAAAGGCGACGTGGAGTTTGAGATTCCGAGCTGGAACCGGAATTACGTGAGCGAGGGCGGGGGTTCGATTAACTTGGGAGATGCGATTCCGCTGCCGAAGAAGTAGAGGCCTCCCGTATCCGAGCGGCTGTAGGCAGGACGTTGAACGCGCACCGGCCTAGGTTGGGAACAGCAGTTCCGCCAAGGCCCAGGCATCGGGATAGAAGAACTTCGCAAAGACGCTGCCAAGCCCCAGCATCATCATCGGAAAGAACATCCCGACTTGCTGGCGGATGTGGAAGGACTGATCCACCCAGCGATCGGGAATCACGAAGAGCAACATTCTGAAGCCGTCCATCGGCGGGATTGGAAGCAGGTTCCAGCAGGCGAGTAACAGATTCTCAAAGGCGAGGAAACTGAGGAAGACTGCGGCGCGTCGCTGATTTCGCTGGCCCCGCGAGCGACCTACCAAAGGTGGATGGCAATGGCGGGCTCAAAGAAGCCAGCCATTGCCATCCAAGCCGCCTTTCGTGGATGGTTGCGGGCCCACACCGGATCGAAAGGCGCGCTGGCGAACCCGATCACGCCCAGGCCTTGGCCAAAGATGTTGAGGAGCAAGCCGACGATCAGACGCAGCCCGAGGCCAATCGCGACGATCTCGTTGTCCGTGACACCGCATTATCGCGTACGGCCCCTGACAATTGAGTTACTTCGCGACGATGACTTTTGCTTCTTCCGCTTGTAAGGTGTGGCGCTCGGAATGGAAGGCCATCAGGACGATCCATTGATAGAGATCGAGATCGGCAAAGGCCATGTGTTTGTAGACGTGGGCGTGGAGGTCGGCCTCGGTTGTCTCGGTAAAGGCGATGGTTTTCTTGCGAGCTTCCATGAAGGCTTCGCGTGCTTCCGCCAGCGTCTTGAAGCGGCCTTCCGGAGCGATCTCGGCGGGGGCCGTGGCCTTGCGCGAGCGGTCTGGCATGAACTTTTCGATCATCGCCGTCTTGCCCATCGTCTTGGCGCGTTCGGCTTCAGAAGACGGCGGGGCCTTGAGATTTCCTTCGATCAGGCCGAGAATCGCAACCTCTGTTACCGCAAGATGCTCGACGCAATCGAGGACGCTCCAGCGATTGGGGCCAGGCTTAATCTTGGCCTTGTCTTCACTTACATTGGCAGTCGCGGTCATGAGTAAGTCGCGGGTTCGCTCCAGATCGGCGACGGCCTTGGAGCGCTCGCTTTGCGTGAGCGATTGCCCGCAGAGTGCGCTGACGAGGATTAGAGCCCAGGCCGGGGCGGTTTTAAGGGAGACCATGAGTAGAGTCCTTTACGGCGGAGTTTGCGTCGGAAGACCTTTGCCCGATTCGTGGTGTACAGGTAATCGAGATTTGGCCCTCCAAAACAACAATTGGATGGCTGCAAGAGCTGCGGGTTGTTAATTATTGCGACCACTCGACCGGGTTGATCGCAGATCTGGATGCCCAATCTGGAGGCGACATAGAGGTGCCCCTCAGTATCCATCGTTAGGCCGTCGCCCATCGATTGCGAATCGTAATCCCAGGTTTCCAGATGATAGTAGGCTTGCCCATTGGCCAGCGAGCCGTCGGGCTGCACCTGATAGCTCCACACCCAGCGGGAGCGCATATCGACGCACATGAGCATGCTCTGATCCGGCGATAGGATGATGCCGTTGGGAAAGTCAAGCCCCTCGTGTACGACGCGCTTGGCGCCCTTGCCGTCGCTAAACCAAATGCGGTGGCCGGGAGGGTCTGTCCACCAGACTTCGTTCCTGGCGTTGACGACGAGATCGTTGCTGTTGGTGTCGGTGGCGAGGACGTCTTCTGAGCCGTCGGGCTTGATGGCGATGATCTGGCGTTTACGATTTTGCGCGGCATAGAGGCGACCGTCGGCACCGAACATCAGGCCATTGCAGCCGCCAGTGTCGGCTTTGAACAGCGTGACCTTGCCTGTGGCGTGATCGATCTTGTGGATCTTGTTCTCGGGAATGTCGGTGAAGTAGACGTTGCCGGCTTTGTCGACGGCGGGGCCTTCGGTAAAGCCGTGGCCGGAGGACATCTCTTGCCAATCGTGGGCGGGGTCGAGAAATTCTGTGACGAAGTGGCGCTCGGATTTACCGGTGCCCTTGGAGGCGACGATGGGCTGCTTCCAATTGGCCCAGAGCCATTGCAGGCTCTCGACGAAAATACGCGAGGAGTGGTTGGAATTGTGGCCGTCAGTGCCGCGATCGAAGCGCACGTCGTAGCCGGAGTACTCGAGCGAAGTGGCGAGCGCCTGGTTGGCCAGCCACCAACTGCCCGAATAGATGTTGAGGTCCGAGGAGCCGTCCTGGAGGAAGATGCGCAGGGGTTTGGGTTCGGTTTTGCGGACCAGGTCGGCGTAGCCGTCGCCGCCGCGCAGATTGACGTAGGAGCCGATGTAGGACAGGACACGGCGGAAGGAGTCGGGACGGTTCCAGGCGACGGTGAAGGCGGCGATTGCGCCGGAGCTGGAGCCGCCGAGGCCCCGCAGACTGGGGTCGTCGGTGATTTTGTGGAGCTTGGCGACTTCGGGCAGAATTTCTTCGAGGAGGAATTTGGCGTTGCGGTCGCCGAGGCCATCGTACTCATAGGATCGGTTGAAGCGGGCCATCTGGGTGTTGGGGTCCAGGGGCGGCATGACGCCGGGGTTGATGAAGAGACCGAGGGTGGGCGGCATGTCGCCGGCGGCAATGAGCTTGTCGAAGACCTCGGCGGCCTTGAAGCGACCGGTCTCGTTGATGAAACCGCCGCCGTCGAAGAAGACCATCAGCGCGTAGCCGATGGGCGGAGCGGGGATGCCGGGCACATAGATCCAGTAATCGTAAGTGGAGCCGGGGAAATTCTTGGCCGACTTATAAGCGTACTTAGTGACGTTGCCCTTGTAGGCGGTGGTTTGGGCTAGGGCAGTGGCGGTGGCTGTGGCTTGGAGAATGTGGCGGCGAGAGAGCACGCCGTTATTCTATACGGAGCGCGGCCATGGGTTCAATCGAGGCGGCGCGGCGGGCGGTGACCCATCCGGCGAGCAGGCCGAAACTCGCGATGACAAGAACGGCGAGGGAGAGAGTGGGCCAGTCAACGGGCTTAACTCCGTAGAGCAGCTTTTCGGCGAAGGCGGCGAGGGCAAGGGCCATGGGAACGCCGGCGGCGACACCGAGGCCGATGTAGAGCAGGGCCTCGTTGAGGACACGCGCCAAGACTTGACCGCGCGACTCGCCGAGGGCGATGCGGATGCCGATTTCCTTGGTGCGGCGCTCAACGGTGTAGGCGAGCACGCCATAGAGGCCGATGACGGCGAGGAGAACGGCGACGAGAGCGAAAAAGGTGGACACTTTGGCGACGAGGCGCTCCTGGCTGATCTGCTCTTCAACCTGCGCGGCCATAGTGAGTTCCTGCGAGATCGGGACGTTGGGATCGACACTGCCGACCTGGGCGCGAATGAGCTTGAGCACGGAGGGTGGATCGCCGGAGGCGCGGGCGGTGAGCGTCATCGAACGGACGCGTCCGCTTTGTTCGTATGGCACATACCAATATTTTTCGCCGATTTCATTGATGCGCCAGTCGCGGATGTCGGCGACGACGCCGACGATGGTGAAGCCGGGTTTGGCGTTGCGACCGCCGGGCCCGATGAGGCGGCCGATGGCGGAGGATTTGCCGAAATAGTGACGGGCGAAGGCTTGGTTGACAACGGCGACTTTGGGGGCGGTGGGAGAGTTGTCGGCAAACGCGAAATCGCGCCCTTCGATTAGCCGGGCACCGATGATGGTGAAGAAGTTTGGGCCTACCGCGTTGCGCAGGGGTTCGGAGTCGCCTTCGGGAATGGCGACGCCGGCCACCGAGATTCCGCTGCCCCATTGGGCACCAGCGAGTACGCCGATGGAACTGAAGGCCGCGCCGGCCAAGCCGGGAACCTGGCGGATCCGGTCTTCGACCTTCTTGTAATAGCTGTGCAGGGAGGCAGGGTTAGAATCGATCAGGCCGGGCGACACCCGCATCGTAATCAAGTTATCGCGCGAGAAGCCAGCGTCAGCGGCGCGGAGGTTGCCCAAAGTTTTCAAGAACAAGCCAGCGGCCATCAGCAGTAAGACGGAGAGGGCTACCTGGAGGCTGACCAGAAGCTTACGGCCGACCATGCGGTGGCTGGCGCGGATGCCCTGACGGTCTGCGGTGAGGGCGGGGGCGAGGCCGAAGCCGAGGCCGGTCAGAAGGGTAAGGACCAGGCTCGTGAGCAACACGAGGGGGCTGGGGCCGTCGCCGAGCAGCAGGAGAGTGCGCTCGCCGTAGGACTCCTGGATGAGATAGCGCTCGAGAGCGATGGCGAGCAGGAGGCCCGCCGAGCCTCCTGCAAGGGCAAGCAGGAGACTCTCGGTGAGGAACTGCCGGATGAGGCGAAGGCGGCTAGCGCCGAGGGCAAGGCGGGTTGCAATTTCCCGCTGGCGGGCGGCGGCGCGGGCGAGCAGGAGGTTGGCGATGTTGATGCAGGCGATGAGCAGCACCGCGCCAACGACGGCGAGGAGCATGGAGAGTGGCTTGCCTTCGCGAGCGGCAAACTTGCGGGCATTGAAGCCGCGAGCGGCGGAGTCGAGGTGAACCGTGAGGCTGTCGTTGACCTTCTGATCCAATTCGACGCGGTCCAAGACCCTCCGGTATTCGCGGAATCGGGCTCCCAAGTCCGCTTCCAACTGCGAAGTGTTGGCACCGCGGTTTGTACGAATTAAAGTTTTGATCCAGTAGCTGCCCGGTTCCGTCGTGCCGGTGGGGGTGCCTACGAGGAAGCCGTCCATTACGATCGGGAGGAAGAAATCGGGTAGGTCACCTTTGGAGAACGAGAAGAAATCGGGCGGGGCGACACCGATGACGGTGAAGGAATGGCGGTTGAGCTCGACGGTGCGGCCCACGATGCCGGGGTCCGAGCCATACTGGGCGCGCCAGAAGTGGTGAGCAAGAACGGCGACCGGATGCGCATCGGGCGTTCGATTGTCAGAGGGATGGATGAGGCGACCGAGGGCGGGCCTGAGGCCGAGCACTTCGAAGAAGTTACCGCAAACGAGTTCCATTGGAACCATTCGCGAGGTTGCGCCCGTACGCAGGCTCACGCTGTCGTCGGCGGCGCAGGTGGTGGCACCGATGTTGGGTACGTCGTCCTGAATCTGGCGAATGAACAAATAAGGAAGGGAAGTGGTGAATTCGCCAGGGTCGTCGCGCATGGTACGGAACTGGAGCTGATAGAGCTCGTTGGGCGCGGCCACAGGAATCGTGTCGAGCAGTAGGCGATTGTAGAGCGAAAAGATGGCGGTGTTTGCGCCGATGCCGAGGGCGAGACTGGCAACCGCGGCGAGCGTAAAAACGGGGCTCTTACGCATCAGGCGGAAAGCGAAGGACAGGTCTTGGCCGAGGCCGGTTAGAAAGGCGAAGCTGTGTTGGGCGCGCGCCTGCTCAGCGGTGGCAGTTGGATTGCCGAGGGCGAGGCGGGCGTTGCGGGTGGCTTGGGCGGGGGATTCGCCCGCGGCGATGCGGGCATCGGTCTCATGCGCCAGATGGACGGCGAGTTCTTCTTCAAGCTCGCGATCGCGCTGGGCCGAGCCGGTGAGGCTGCTCCAGGCCATCTGGATGCGCCGCGCAATGCGCATCAGGCGTTCTCCATCACGAGTTGGACGGCACCGGATAGGCGATCCCACTGTTTGCGCTCGTGTTCCAGACGGGCGCGGCCCTCGGCGGTGAGCGCATAAAACTTGGCGCGGCGGTTGTTCTCGCTTTCACCCCACTCAGCGGCAATCCAACCCTGCTCCTCCATGCGGTGTAGCGCGGGGTAGAGGCTGCCTTGCTGAACCAGCAAGACTTGGCCGGAGCATTGTTCAATACGCTGAGCGATCGCCCAGCCGTGGAGCGGGTTGAGGGCAAGGGATCGGAGGATCAGCAGGTCGAGAGTGCCCTGGAGGAGGTCGTTGGGTTTGCCCATAACGGACCCAGTATGCAGGCCCTCTTGTAGATAGTCAAGGGGAGTTTCAAAATGATCCAGGGATGTGCCGGAATGGAAATGATTGGGCGGCGCGCGTTTATTTTCAGCAGCTTAGCATTTGGCATCTCGATTGCTCAAGTACAAGTGTAGTCAAAACC
>JANXUM010000066.1 GCA_025356215.1 Bryobacter sp.
TGAAGGTGGAAGGCAATCGCTATGTGTCGCGGCTGAATGGAGTTGTGATGGTGGACTTTACGGATCCAAACCCGAAGTCCTTCGATGGACCGATCGCGCTGCAGTTGCATTCGGGCGGGGAAGGGAACATGCGTTTCAAGGACATTTGGATTCGCGATCTATCGAAACGATAGCGGATCGTTCGGTTCGAAAGCGTTCGGTTCGAAAGCGTTCGGTTCGATTGTATGGTGCGGATGAAAGGACTTGAACCTTCACGAGATTGCTCCCACCGGCTTCTGAGACCGGCGCGTCTGCCAATTCCGCCACATCCGCACGATGTCCAGCAGTTCTCCTCTATGGTGTCAAAGGTGCGGGGCTGTGTCAAATGAACTCGATACCGCCTCCGGGGCGTTGGAATGCGGCGGAGTCTTAAGCCGACCTGTCGAGTGCCTTCGGATCCACCTCTTTTCATGCTTTCATGATAAACTTCTAGATAGGTAGAAACTAAGTGCCGATCAGCATCAAAAATGAACAGACCGAGGCTTTGGCTCGAAAACTGGCGGAGCTAACCGGCGAAACAATTACCGAGGCCGTCCGCGGTGCTGTTTCTGAGAAGTACGAACGATTGCGAGAGCTCCGATCCGGAAGATCACTCGGTGATGAGCTCAATGAAATCGCACTTCGTTGCGCGAGTCGGCCAGCAATCTCAACCATGACCGCCGATGAGATTCTCGGCTACGACGAATTTGGCGTTCCTACGCGATGACCTTGGATACTTCGGCTGTTATCGCCATTCTACTCAGTGAGGAGGAGCGTCCCGAGTTTGTATCACTTGTGGAAGTTGCGGCTAGAAAACTGATTTCTTCGGTCTCAGTGTTGGAGGCGGCAATGGTCCTGGAGGGGCGCGGCGGCGAGGACGCCGGAGCGGACCTCGATTTATTTCTGCGCCGGGCAGCCGTGGAAATCGTGGCCTTCGATCAAGAACAGCTTACGTGGGCACGCAGAGCCTACCGCCGCTATGGCAAAGGCCGGCACCGCGCGGGACTGAACTTTGGGGACTGCGCCGCCTACGCATTGGCACAATGGTCTGGCGAACCGCTTCTGTTCAAGGGAAGCGACTTTGCGGCTACCGACGTTCTGCGCGTCCGGTAGCTGTCTTAAAAGAAGAACTTCAGCCCAAACTGCACGTAGCGTTGCACCTGCACCGAGTAAAGTCCCCCGCCGTTCGCCCAGGTCTGCCGTAGCCGATACAGCTTATAGCCCTGCGGCGTCGTCACGTCGAACGAATTTGCGTCTTTGCTGACAAAGCCCTGTGGCACGGCTTGCGAGAAGAAGTTCACCGGCAGCGCGCCGCTGGCCGATCTGCTCCCGATCACAATCTGCTGCGCTTGTGCCAACTGTGCGGCGCCAGCCGTGGTGTTCGAAAGCGGCTGATTGTTGAAGCGCGCCCAAGTGTCATACTCGGCCGCTGTCATGGCCGCTGTGGATGGAGCACCGTAAAGGTCTGTGCCGCCGCCGTTGTTGGGTTGATTGCGGAAGACCGGGTGGTTGAAGGCGTTTACCAGGTCAACGCGGAACTGCAATCGCCGACGCTCGCCGATGGCGAAGTTCTTTTGGATCGACAAATCGAAATACCTCTGAGCGGGGCCGCGTGCGCCGTCCAGAGTACGCGGCGCGTTGCCCAACTGGCCGCGCGGTGTCCGCACAAAGGCCGCCGGATTTAGGTAGGGCTCGCACAGGTTGCCGGTCGGGCAATTGCGGTCCCACAGAGGATTGAGAATCGGCACGCCCGGAGCCATATTGGGGCGGATCGTGTGCGTCGGGCCGCCGAGGAAGTTCGCGTCTACTAAATTGGCCACTGCGGGGAAGCCACCCATGATTCGGAAGACGCCCGCCAAGTTCCATCCGCCGACCATTGTCCGCACTGGCAACCAGCTATTCGCGAGAAAACGTTTGCCCTTGCCGAAGGGTAATTCGTAGAGCGCCGTTGAATTGAAGTTGTGCTTGATATCGAAGGTCGATACGGAACGATCGTTCTGGCGCGTTCCGCCAGAGGTGATCTGCCCGCCACCGACCGTACCGCTGGTTAGCGAGTTTTTGTCGGGGCTTGCATCGGAGGCGTCGTCGATGGACTTGCCGAAAGTGTAATTGCCCATGAAGGTCAAGCCGGTGCGTGAGCGCTGCACGATGCTTACATAAGTGGCGTGGCGGATACTGTTGGCCGACGAATCGAGAAATGTGTTTAGGTTGTTGATGCCTAAATATTTGCTGCCCAGGCTCGACAGCGGCACGCGGGAAATCGCGCCGGTGGTGCTGAGACGGCCGAGCGGATCGTTCACCGTGTTGTCCGGGTTCTGATTCGCCGCGTCCAGCGCGTTTACATAGTTGAAGTCGCGCGTATTGATGTTGATGCTGGGTAAGAACAAATGCGTGCCCTTGGCGCCGACATAAGCCACTTCAACTGTTGTGGTTTGGCGTAACTGCCAGGCAAGTGTCAGATTCCAATTCTGAGACAGCGGCGACTTGCTGTTTTTGGAAACCACAAAGCCGGGAATGTTGATTCCGTTTTGATAAACGAGGCCATCTTTCGGAATGTTGAGATAGTCCTCGACGCTGGTTGCTTTGATCAACGGCGGGTTACTCGAAAGGCGCATAACGTAGTTGGGATCCACTTGTCCGGAGGTAGTGGTGAAGTTGGCGGCCGCGCCGAAGTCTGGGTTGGCCAAGCGATTGTTGCCGGTCAGCGGCGCGTGCGACATTCCGTAGCCGCCGCGAATGGCCAGCCGAGTCAATCCGAAAAAACGCGGCGAGTAGGCGAAGCCAAAACGCGGCTCAAAATCCATGTAGTGCGCCGGGGTAAGGTATTGCGAGCGCCCTCCCATCCCGCTGTAGGCAAACGGTGCGATGAGTGCCGAGTTGAGCGTTTGTCCAGTGACGAGCGTCACAGCTGGCGAAAAGCCGAAAGACTTGGCCTCGTCGGGCAGGAAAACGCCTTGATGGTTGTACTTTTCAGTGCGCGGCAATTGGAGCGAGTACCGAACGCCGAGATTGAAAGTAAGATTCGGTCTCACTTTCCAATCGTTCTGGAGGAACGCCGCACCGCTGTTCCAGCGGTAGTAATAAGGAATGATCGCATTGCGCTGCGCCACCGTGCTGGGAACGCCCAACAGATAACTCGCCATCGCGATGCCGCCCGTGCCGGAGCCGGTGCCCAAGGAGTTTGTCTGCGTATTTGAAAACGCGTAATTGCCGCCGGAAGCCGCGTAGAGCGGAGTTACATTCAGGATGGCGTGCGATATGTCCACGCCAAACTTCCAGCTCATCTTGCCGCGGTTGACGTAGACGATATCGGTCAGGTTATAGCGTTCCTCGACATTGTCGTTTTGCGTAGACCCGGCGCTGCCGATGTTCCCAAAACTTCCGAGGCCGAATGCGAACATCGGCAGACCGCCGGTGGTGAGACTCGGAAGGCCAAGTTCCTTGGTAAGGTTCCTGCCGGTCTTGATGTCGAACTCCGGCGTATATGTACCGCTAAACCGCCCCCTTGTGTAATTGGCGCGGAAATCGTTGACTACGCGTGGAGAAAACGTGTGCGTGTCGGCCATCATCAATTGCTTTGAGGCGCTGTAATCCGCCCCATTGCCGTTGACTTCACTGCCAAAGCCCTTCTGCCCCACAGCCGGTACATTGGTGACTCGAAAATTGAGGCGGTTGTTGTCGGTGAAGTTCTGATCGATTCTCACCAGCGAACGATTTTCGTTCTGCTTGACAAAACGCTGGGTGTTCCAGTTGACCAATGCGCCGTTGCTATTGACATAGTAATCGGAGGCTTGTGGCGCGTATGTCAGAGCCTTTAGGGCGATCGGGTCGAGAAGCGATTTAGGGATGGTGTTATTGGGGAAGGGGATGTAGGTCTGACCGGTACCCAAGGTTTGCAGTTGTAACTGGTTGCCGATCGGGTTGAATTGCTGATAAATGGTGGAATCGCCGGTGCTTCTGATCCCGAAACGATTTACTACGCTGGTGGGGGCCCATCCGCCGGCGACTGCGGTAAGCCCGCTGAAGTCACCCGCGCGCATCGCGTCGGTCGCCTGCAGCGCCTCGGCCTGGATGTGGTCCTGGCGGCGGCGCGGCTCGAAGGCGGCAAAGAAGAAACTCCGATTTCGCCCGTCATAGACCTTTGGAATCACGACCGGGCCGCCCGCAGAGAAAGAGAGCTGGTTGTCGCGCAGGTTCGACACGGGCCGGTTCACGGAAGCTGTCGTGAATGGCGCGGCGTTGGTGGCGGGGTTGCGGGTGAGCCACATTCCGACGCCGGTCAAACGATTTGTTCCGCTCTTGGTTGTGGCGCTGATGACACCGCCACCGGTCTGGCCGTACTCAGCCGAGTAGGCCGAAGTTTGTACGCTAAACTCCTGCACCGTCTCCGGCGAGAAGCTCACAACCGCGCGGGCCAGTCCCACACCCGTGTTATTCACTCCGTCGGCCAGGATTGACGTACTACCGGGCCGGCCGCCATTGAGGCTGAGGTTGTAACCGGGCAACGTCGCCCCGGATGTTACCGCCGGGTTTTCGCTTCCAACATCGCCAGCAACATTCGGCAACAGGACCGCAAGGTCAAGTACGCTCCGATTTACCAGCGGAGTGTTCATGATCTGACGCTCTGTGACCGTGCTGCCCGCCGTGCCCGACTCGGTATTGATACTAGTTTGTTCGCCGGTCACTTGGATCGAAGTGTCCACCGCGCCCGGTTGAAGCGTCACGTCGATGCGGGCGGTGCTACCTGTGTCCACCTTTACGCGCTGCACGACCGTCTTTTTAAAGCCTGGTGCCTCAGCCTCCAAGCGGTAATCCACCGGGTCGAGATCGAGCGCGGAAAAAGCCCCGCCGTCTTTAGCGCTTAGGCGCACTTTCTGATTGGTGCCGAGATTGGTGACGGTGACTGTGGCCCCGGGCACGACCGCGCCGGAGGAATCGAAGACCGTTCCGCTAATACCGCCGCGGTTGGTCTGGGCGAGGAGGCAAGTGGCAGCCGAAAGAATGAGGATCGAGAGTGTGCGCATGGTGGGCCGGGGTTGATGCTCGAAGCTTATCAGCTACCGGTTGCCAAACCAATTGCTCTCAACGAGACTTAATTTATAGTCTGTTTAGCTTCCGTAACCCTTCCAGCACTTCCCGCGCGTTGAGTTCCGCTCCGGCCCGGTTGGTGTGCGTGCGTTCGTCTCCGAAGAGCTTGTCCACCGCAGCGGGCCCGAGATCTTCGTAACGCGCTGCAACGCTTTCATTCAAGTCAATGAAAGCGGTTCCACTCGACTGGGCCACCTGTGCGGCCCAGCCTGCGTAATCCGCCCGATTGCGTACAATCTTACCGTCTCTCCAAATCTTGCGCGGCACCGGGGAACAGACAATTGGGATCGCGCCCTTTTGTTTCGACTCGGCAATGAAACGGCGCAAGTACCAGCCATAGCTGTGCACGGTTTCGCGGCGGCCGGTGATGGGATTCTCGATCTCCGCAGTCTCGTCTCCCGTACCGAGTAGAGAGGCGCGAGCGCGCAGTTTGTCGTCTGGAGCGCCACCGTCATTATGCCCGAATTGCATTAGCACCAAGTCCCCCGGCTTTAGCATCGCGAAGACGCGATCCCAGTGGCCCAGCGTCAGATAGGTGCGGCTGCTGAGGCCGCCAAGCGCTCGGTTGACCAGGTTGAACTTCGACGCGTTGATCAATTCCAGAAGTGGCTCGCCCCATCCCCACTGGCCGTTGGCGCCGTCTGCGCGACCGTTGCGTACGGTTGAATCGCCAATCAGGAAGATCGACGGCAGCGCGGGGTCCTTCGGCAGCGGCATCGGATAGCGTGGCGTTGGAAGTTCGGGACCCGGCTGGTAGGCGGGAATGGCTAAACCGGTAGGCGATAAGAAGTCTTCAAGCGGTGTGCCGCGTAAGCCCGCCATGATCGCGACAGCGTTTTTGATCGCCCCGACCGCACTGGTATGGGTGTGGTCCTCAGGAAAGAGTAAGGCCGTCGCCGCTTCGCCGATGCGCTCGTAATCGTTGGCGATCATGTTGCTGAGGTCCAGCCAGGGGATCCTCTCTGTCTGCGCCACCTTCGAGGACCAGTTGCCGAAGTGCCCCGAGCCCCGCTCCACCCTCCCATCACGCCAGATATTGCGTACGGTTAGCGCGGCGAGGATCGGATGTGCGCCTTTGGATTTCGTGTCTTGAATGAACTTGCGCAGATACCATCCGTAGCTTTGAACTGTCTCTTCTTTGCCATTCGGCATCGTCAAGACTTTGGATTCCTCACCGATGCCGGGCAGGGAACCACGCGCGCGGTCCTTGTCCGGCGGGCCGCCGTCATTGTGCCCAAACTGAATGAGAACAAAATCTCCCGCGTTCACCTCGACCAACGCCTTGTCCCACAGGCCCTCGGTGACAAAAGTGCGGCTGCTGCGTCCAGCGCGGGCTCGATTGAGCACGGTCAGTTTGTCTGCGTTGAAATACGGAGCGAGGTGGTCGCCCCAACCACGATCTTTGCCGTTGGAAGCGGTGGAATCACCAATAATGACGAGCTTAGCCGGCGAAGCGGCCATCGACGACAGGATGAGCATCATGAAGGCCAAGAGCAGTTGCGAGTGCATACGCCATATCAGAGCACACTCCTAGACGGCCGACTTACGCTTCAAGTCATAGAAATCCACTGCCGCTCCAATGAGCCTCATTTCGAGCGCATCCTCGCCATGCTCCATCAGAAACTCATATTCGCCCTGCGTGATCGGCAGAATTTGTAGAAACTGCAATTCCAGGTTCCCCATTGTCATGTCGTCCAATGCGTCTTCCTCCCAAGTGGAAGGCACCGTGAAAAACAGGTGCGGCACTGTCGATTTGGGATACCACTCGCGCACATAGTCGGCAAAAACATGGCCCGCAGCGGCGTGCCTTCGTGTACGCATGATTCGAAAAGCGGCAGAGGCGAGTATCTCGCGAAAGCCCTCCTTATCGGATGGGAAGGCGGCCACGATTTCCAGACGGACGGGCGTATGGTTGGGGAGCGCCTCCAGCGCCGTACGCCACAGTCCAACTGTTGAATAGGAATTGATGCCTGAGATGGGACGATCCGGCGCGCACAAAATCGAGACTTCGAACTTTCGTGTGGCGTCTAAGTGCCGCTCAATTGACACCGTTCCGCCGAACGCTCCAGAAACTTTGCGGACAACTTGTTTATCCTCGCTGACTACTTCTGGCTTGCCGTACGACATCACAGCCCTCTAGGCGACCAAGCGCGGCGTCAGGTACCATTTCAAAACGCCGGACGGCTGTGCGGAGAACCCATCAATGTCAATGCGCATCAACGCACCTTTCTTGAAATCGATTCTCAGGCCGCTCGCATTGAGCAGGAATGCCGCCGCACCGCTCAGTAGCGGCTCGTGAGAAACCAACACCAAGCTGCTCTCCGAGCGGTGCACGCGCACTTCTTGCCACAAGTCCTGGATATTGGCGTGGGGCACCAGCGCTTGTGTCTCCAACACGTCACCCGCGTAGCTCAGCGCTTTGGCGGCGATCGAGGCCGTATCCGCGGCGCGCTTGTACGGGCTGCTTAACATTAAACTGGGCCGCAGTTCCGCTCCCGAGGCAACCTTCAGAATTTCGCGCAATTTTTTTCGCCCTTCGGCGGTCAGAGCGCGGTCGGCGTCGCGGCCGCCAGGAGCGGAGTCGTCGGCAATTCCGTGGCGCAGAAGATAAAGTTCCATGGCAGATCGAAAAATCCCGCTTGTGTATCAATACTACGATGAAAGCTGTGTCATTCTCCAGACGGGATCTCGCGGCAGGCGCCCTTACCGCCTCGATCGTTCTCGTGTTTTGCTCCATCGCCGCCAGCCAAATCTTCCTCGGTCTGGCGATCGTCCTGTTCCTCAGCCTCCGCGAGCGCCCCAAGTGGCCGCCAGGAATGGCGTGGGCTGCCGCCTTTCTCGCGCTGACTCTAATCTCCGCCCTGGTGAGTGGAGAGCCGCGCACCGCGCTGCCCCAAATCAAGAAGCTCTTCCTGTGGTCGATGTTGCCGCTGGGGGCTTCTCTTGTGTTGACTCGAGCGGCTCTGGTTTGGCCGGCGCTTTTTGTCGCCGCCGGGTCAGCCTTGTGGAGTTTTGGCCAGTTCTATCGCAAGTGGCAGGCGGCGGCCGCCGCACATCAGGACTTCTATCTGGCCTATGTGGCGGCTCGCATCACTGGCTTCATGAGCCACTGGATGACCTTCGGCGCGCACATGATGATTGCCTTTGCTCTGGCCGGCGCGATGTTACTGTTCTCGCGCCAGTCCGTCGCCCGAAAGCTGATCCTCGCAACCTCAATTGCGGTATTCACCGCCGCCATCTTGCTCGGTGAAACCCGATCGATCTGGCTGGGGACGGCCTGCGTGGCGGTTGTTCTGCTGGCTGCCTGGCGGCCTTGGACCCTTGCCGCGCTTCCTCTAATCGGTCTGGCTTTGTATTTCATCTCACCTGCCCCCGTGCGCGAGCGCATTGACAGCATCGCGCGTCCTCACGGCGAGGTTGACTCCAATCTGCACCGGGTCATCACACGCGAAGCCGGAATGCGAATGATTGCGGCTCATCCGCTGCTGGGGTTGGGTCCAGAGGGGCCGGGCAAGCACTTTCGCGAGTATCTACCCGAGAGTCGGTTGAGCGCCCCGCTTCCCGACGGCTACTACGGTCACTTACACAATGTGTACTTACAGTACGCTGCGGAGCGCGGTCTGCCTGCTCTTATCTGCTTACTTGTTTTTGTCGGATTGAATGTACGCCGATGGATGGCCAAGCCGACGCCGATTCGCTACTTTGCACTTGCCGCGCTGGCGGGACTGGCGGCTAGCGGACTGTTCGAGCACAATCTGGGCGATTCCGAAGTGCTCACGTTGTTTCTGGCGCTATTCGGCATGGCCGCTTTGCCGGAGTCCGAGCAATGATACCCACCGGATATTTCCCTTTCACCGCGCCGCGCTACGAACTGAAAATCGGTGCGACGCCGATTGGCGTGCAAGCTCACTTGTTTGAGGTTGGGCCGCTCTACGACGAGGAACTTGCATTGAAGCGCAATTGCTTGTCGCACAGCCCGGCATACTATTGCCAAGCGCTGGGCGGCTCAGAAGCGGCTCAAGCCGATTTACTCGCCCTCGCGCGACGGGCAACCGGGCTTTCGATCCCCGACGGTGGGATTCGCGAGGTCGGCGATCGCCTCCAGGAAGATCTGCTCCTGCTCGATCCGGCGCAGCCCGGCTTGCCCCTGGTCGCCGGGCACCTTTGCTTCGCCAACGCATGGTGTCTTGACGACAAGATCGGGCGTCCGTTCATGGAAATCCACGGCCCCGTCCCGGGCTTCTCCACGTCAATCGGCCCGCCAAGCGAGAAGTTAATCGAACGCCTGAAGACCGATCGCCCGGTGACTCGTCTGAACTGGGCCGTCAAATCCACCGGCCAACTGGATCTTACAAACCGCTGGGACGATCAAGTGCGCGATTGGAACGCCTTGGTCGACTCGTCCAACGCGCAAGAGCTCTGTTGGATGCGTGTGGAGCGCCAAACGCTCTCCCGCCTGCCGCTGAGTAACCACATATTGTTTACCGTCCGAACCTATACTCAGCCCGTCGGTACTCTGTCAGATGAGCACCAGGCAATCCTACTCGGAGTTCTTCAAAGCTGCCCAGAAGACATGCTGCGATACAAAGGCATCTGGCCCTTTGCCGCGCCACTTATCAACTCCCTCGCGCGATAACCCCGGTGCCCAACCTCTTCTACTGCGACCACCACGACATCCCCCTTCCACCCGGACATAAGTTTCCGATGGAAAAATACCGCTTGATCCGACGGCGGCTGGAGGCAGCGGGCACCTTTCAGTTTGCGCCCGGGCCGCTGGCCGCGCGCGACGACCTTCTACTGGCGCATGACCCCGATTACGTCGACCGCGTCCTCAACGATGCGTTGAGCGACCAGGAATTGCGGCGCATCGGCTTCCCTCGCCTACCGCAGTTGATAACGCGAACTTTGTCCAGTGTCGGTGCCACCGTTGCGGCGGCAAACATCGCCCTCCAGGAGGGCTGGGCAGGCGTTCTGGCCGGTGGCACCCATCACGCCCACCGCGATTTCGGTTCCGGCTTTTGCGTCTTCAACGACATCGCAGTGGCGATCCTTCGCCTGCTTGCCAGCGGTCAAGTGCGCCGCGCGGCTGTGATCGATCTCGATGTCCACCAAGGCGACGGCACCGCCGCCATCTTCGCGGGCTCGCCCGACGTGTTTACGTTTTCAACGCACGGTCGGCATAATTTTCCCTTTCGCAAACACCCATCGACGCTCGACGTCGACTTTGAAACTGGCACAACCGACGAAGAATATCTGGCCGTCCTGGCTTCGGCGCTGCCCAAGGTTTTCGCCTTCGCCCCCGACATGGTGTTCTATCAATCCGGGGTTGATGGCTTGGCAACAGATCGTCTTGGCAAATTGGCCCTCACCCCCGATGGCCTCAAGCGTCGCGATGAGATCGTGTTCAACGCGATTTCTCAAGCAGGGATTCCCTGTGTCGTGACCCTGGGCGGCGGCTACTCTCAGCCGATCGAACACACTGTCGCGGCTGCCGCTTCCACTTTCCTGAGCGCCGCTCAGATCTTGCGCGCCACCAAGCCAACGCTCTCTCGCCCGTCGTAGTGAACGCTGGCGGGCAAGTCGTGGCGACGAAACATCCAGCAGTGCTCCACTTCAAACCCGGCGCGCTCGAATACGCTCGCCAAGACGCGGTCGTCGAGCAGATGAATCGATTTCGGCACTTGGCTCATCAGCCGGTGCTCGGTGATCGAGCGGGTATTTTCCACCCATCCGGGCCACGCCTCTCCACGTCCCACCCGCGCCTCATACTCGGCGGCAAAGTTCGCAAAGGGGCCAAAGTAAGGCGTTGCGGCAACTGCAAAAACTCTGCCGCCTGGCTTCAGCCACCAGTGCAAGCTTGCGGCGCCAATCTCCAATTGCCGCCCGGTGAGGAAGTGGAACACATGCGACGCATGCACGGCCTCCAGCGACGCCTTGTCCAGTTTGAACTTGTAAGGAAAGCGGCCCTTCGCCAAGCGCAGCCGCTCTCTCGCCTCGCCGCTGCGTGCGCCAATCGATTCAAGTTGTCCCATGTCTGCATCGTTGGCGATTACGCGCGCGCCCGTCTCCAGAGCCGCCAGCGTCGCCACACCCAGCCCCGCGCCGATGTCCAAGACCGTACCTTGCCTCATCCGGCATTCCTCGACGAACAAAGTGCTGACCTCATTCAAAACGGTCGTGCTCCAGCCCATGCTGTTGACGGTTGGCACGCGACGATGATAGACAGGCGCGCTCACAGGCGGGGCCTCGAAACCGTAAGCCAGAATCGAAAGGTCTCATCGAGCCCGTTCTCTTCAAAGTGAACCTCACGCAATTGCTTGTGCGGGTTGAATGGATTCTGCGCTGAGTTGTCAAAAATCGCCTCCGCGTCGATCACGCTTCCCTTGGCCAGCGGCAGCGCTTGCGCCAATTGGTAGCTGCTCATCAGGTGATGCTCGAATGGCTCCGCCCAGAGCATGTAGTCTTGCTGTCCGGAAATCCGCAGCCGCACATCGGCGGCCAAAAGTTGAAACACGGGCAAAACCGCGTGAAGGCGAACATCGTCAGTCATGCGGTATGACGTCTTCTCGAGGTGCAGATTCGCTCCTGCCGGAATCCGCAGTTCCGGCTTGACGATCTCCAGCAGCGAAGCGATCCGAGCCGGGATTGCCTTGGCAAAGTAGAGACCAATCCGGGTCAAATCGCGCGCCGGGCGAATCGTCCGTTTAAAGTAGTGCAATTCGACAATGAGCGGTTGATTGCGGGGCAGCCGCCACGCCGTGCCCGTGGGTAGGCGCAAGCCCGTGTCGCACATCGCCCAAGCTGCAATCGGTGTCGGGCCAGTCCGCAACACTGCATGATGGAGCAGCGCGCGGTTGGAGGGGCGAAACTCGATCGCTTGCAGGTAGCGATCCTCGGTGCCGCTGCCCAACTGAATGCCGGCAATCTCGAAGCGCACTACGTCGACGGTCTTTTCGGCCGATACTGTATGCTCTTGCGGTTGCGACACAATCAAATCCGGTCGCCCCAGATTCCACTGCGGATTGCGCTTGGGCAAGACGAATGATGCCGCCGGCCTGGCGCCTGTATTAATCCAGTGCAGAATCTTGGCGATCGCCTCGTCCGGCGGGCGGCGAGAATTCGCATAACCAACCGGCCCCGGCTTCACATGCCAAGGTGGCATCTTGCCGGCGTTCAGGTCTCGGGCAATCTCCGGCGCATACGCCGCGGCCCCATCGTAGGTGGTGAAGTCGAAAGGCCCCACTTGCCCCGCGCGGTGACATTCGTTGCACCAGCGATGGAACAGCGGTCCCACCTCGCGCCAGGTCGGGGCCTGTTCAGCGCAGAGCATCGCCGCCGATAGCAGGGCCGCCAGCCTCATAGGTGCGCGATGAGATCGTCCATGCGATCCAGCAATAAGTCGGGTGGCGTCGTAATGAGTGACTCCGGCTGCAAACCATAGGTCAGCCCCACCGAGAACACACCCGCGTTGCGCGCCGTCTGGATGTCCACCGAAGAATCCCCGACCATCACCGTCTCGCGATGGGCCGTGCTCGCCTCGGAGCGCAGCGTCTCCAGACCAAGCGGATCGGGCTTTTTCGTCGAAAAGCTATTGCCGCCATAAACCCGAAAGAAAACGCCGTTCAGCCCAAGGCCATCGACAATTACGTTGCTGATCCGCACTGGCTTGTTCGTCAACACTCCGAGCTGAATCTTCTTTGCCCGCGCCGCTTCCAGCGTCGCCATCACGCCAGGGTAGAGCCGTGTCCGGTCCAGGCAGTGTTCATGATAATGACGAATGAAAAAATCGAGCGCCTTCTCCACCGCCACGTCGTCTGCCCCCTCCCCCATCGCCCGGCGAATCAGCACCGGCGCGCCGTTGCCGACATAGCTGGCGATTAGCGCATCGGGCAGGCTGTCCATCCCCATGTGGGCCCGCGACGCGTTGACGCTCGCGATCAGATCGTCTTTAGAGTCGATGAGCGTGCCGTCGAGATCGAAGACCAGCAGCCGCGGCGGCGGGAATGGCCTTACTGCTTGAAGATCCCCGGTGTTTTCTTGAGTGTGTCCTGAACTGTTTGCTTCCACTTCACTCTTAGTTTCTCGTAGTTGGATTCAAAGCCGTCGCGAATCTCGCGCGGCGTCAAATAGACCAGGATCTGCGCTCCCTCCATCACATACGGAGCAAGCTTGGATTCCGCTACCGCGTCCGGTGCCTTGGTCCACGAGAAGGCCGTCAGGATCATCACAAACACTGTTGAAATCAACACTGCCCGCACCACTCCAAACAAGCCGCCCAACAACCGGTCCAACCAGCCCAGACCAGCCTTCTTGAAGCTCTTCGCCAGCAAGTGCGCCAGCAGCACTCCGAAGAGTTGGATGCCGATCAGCAGTGTGAGAAAGCCGAGAAAATTCGCCAAGCTCTGCTCCTTTAAATAGGGCGCAAAGTAGCCCGCCGGGATGCCGTAGAACCAACTCGCCAACAGAATGGAAAGCACGGTTGCCGCCAAGCCGATCGACAGCCGAAAGAAGCCTTTGAACAGTCCCGAGGCAACCGACAGGCCAATGATCGCGGTCAATACCAAGTCGAGCCAGTTCATGGTCTAGTCCAGCGTCTTTCCGGTAAGAATGCGATACGCCTCTTTGTATTTCGCCGAAGTCTCCAGCGCCACTTCATCCGGCAGCGCCGGGGCTGGGGGCTGCTTGTTCCAGGCGATGGCTTCCAGATAATTGCGCACGTACTGCTTGTCGAAAGACTGCTGCGCGCCGCCCGGTGCCCATGTGTCGCGCGGCCAGAAGCGCGAGCTGTCCGGCGTCAACACCTCGTCCCCCAACACCAGCTTGTCCCCCACATGTCCAAACTCGAATTTCGTGTCGGCCAACAAAATCCCCTTTGTCGCCGCATAGGCTGCCGCCGTTGCGTAAATCTCTAGCGTCCGCCGTCGCAATTCAACGGCCAGCTCCATGCCGATTGCCGCCGCCGCTTGGTCAAAGCTGATGTTCTCGTCATGTCCCGACTGCGCCTTGGTGGCCGGCGTAAAGATCGGCTCCGGTAATTGGCTGCCATCCTGCAAGCCTGACGGCAGCGCGATACCGCAAACGCTCCCCGTCGCTTGATAGTCCTTCCAGCCCGACCCGCACAAGTACCCGCGCGCCACGCACTCAACGTCAATCATCCGCGCCCGATGCACCAGCATGGACCGGCCCTCAAGTTGTTCGGCGTGCTCGCGTAGCACCACCGGATACTCGTCGACATTGGCCGTAATCAGGTGGTTGGGCGTTACATCCTTCAAAAAATCAAACCAGAACAGCGAGAGTTGCGTCAGCACGCGCCCTTTGTCTGGAATCCCAGACGCTAGTATGTAATCAAACGCCGAGATACGATCGCTGGCAACGATCAATAACCTTTCGGCGTCGATAGCGTATACGTCGCGGACCTTGCCGCGAGCATGGAGCGGGATTCCAGGCAGATTTGTGTCGAGTAGAGCTTGCGGCAAACTTGTAGATCCTAGTCTCTTAATCTATCCATTGTCGGTCAACAGGAGGACTGCCTTGAAGACATTTTTCAAATTCGCCGTCGCGCTGTGCGCGGCACCGATGCTGTTCGCGACGCTTACCGAGGAGCAGCGCGTTCAGGACTTCCAGACGCTGGCCAGCATTTACGCCAAAAGCTACGGCCCGGCAAACTGGAAGCTCACCTCGCTCGGCGTAAACATCTTCGACATCGGCCCCTGGCTCGTCCGCGTCAAGGCCGCCAAGTCCGACCTCGACTACATACAGGTGGCCATGGAATACGTCGCCAGTTTCCAGGATGCTCACGACACTGTTTACCTCACCAGCAATTTCTTCGCCGACCTTGGCTTCTACTGCGATCTATATGACGGCAAAGTCGTCATCGATCTCGTCGATCGTTTCGCCCTACCCAAACGCACCTATCCTTTCGTCGAAGGCGATGAGTTCGTCAGCCTCGATGGCCGTCCGGCAATTGAAATCGGCCGCGAATTCGCCAAGCTCGAAGGCTGGGGCAACCCTCGCGCCCAACTACGCTGGGCCATCGACAAGATCACGTATCGCAGCCAAGCCAGTGAGCCGCATGCCGTAGAGTTGCCCGACGTCAGTACCGTCGTAATCCGCCGCCAGAGCGGTGCGCTGGAAACCTACAAAATCACCTGGAGCAAGACCGGCCTGGGTATCCGCAATCTCGGCTCCGCACCTACGCCCGGCGCGCTTGCCAAGGGCCTCACCGCCGGTCACGACCGCCCCAGCCGCGAGCTTGAGCCCCCGCCACCCTGGGAGGAGCTTCCTCTCTGGCAGCGCCGTTACTACGACAGCATTGCGATGAAAATGACTGCCGCCAAGATGCGCGGTCGCGGCCGCGCAGGGGAGAGTGAGGACGGCTCGTCACTCGAGCCCAGCACTCTCATCAACTTCGGCGGGCGCAACCCGATCTTCGATCCCCCCACCGGCTTTGTCCTTCGCCAAGGCCGCAACAGTTCCGATCGTTTCTACTCCGGCACCTACGTTTTCGATGGCCAGCGCATTGGCTTCCTTCGCATCAAAGATTTCGCCACTCTCACCAACACGCAGCTGAATCAGTTTTCCACCGAGATCAATTTCTTCAATGCCAATACCGACGGCCTCGTCGTCGACATCATGAGTAACCCCGGCGGCAACCCATGCACGGCCAACGACTTCGGCAAGTACCTCATCCCCAAAGGCTTCAATCAGATCGGCCTCGCCTTCCGCCCCAGCTTGAGCCTCATCGCCGAATACGACGCCGTCGCCTCCGACCTTGAATCTCTCGGTGCCCCAAGTTACTACGTGATCAACTATCGCTTCCTGCGCGACCAGCTCTTCAACGCCTTTAACAACGGTCGCGGCATGACGGGCCCGCTCCCCATATGCGGCTCCAACCTCGCAAATTATCCCGACTTCCCCGTCACCAGCGCCGCCAGCGCCTACCAGAAGCCCATGATCGTCCTCACCGACGACTTCACCACTTCCGCCGGCGATCTCTTCGCGGCCATGATTCAAGACAACAAACGCGCCAAGCTTGTTGGCAATCGCACCGCCGGTGCGGGCGGCAACGTCGTCGATGTCTCCGCAGGTTGGTGGAGCGAGACCAACGCCACCTTGACCCAAAGCTTGATGGTGCGCAACGAGTCGCGCGCCTACCCCGGCACTCCCGCCTCGCCCTTCATCGAGAATGTCGGCGTCCGCCCCGACATCGAGCTCGATTACATGACCGTTGCCAACGTCGTCGACCGCGGCAAGTCTTTTGTCGATGCCTTCTCCAAGATCATCGTCGCCGAGATCAAGGCCTCCAAGCCCTAAACCGCTCCACGCCCCCAACTCCCATGGGATAGTAGAGGGTTGACCATGAAACTCTCGATCTTGATCCCCGTCTACAACGAGCGGGCTGTTGTCGAGAGAAGTTTGGCCCAGGTCCTGGCTGCGCCATTGCCAGAGAATCTCGACCGCGAACTCGTCATCGTAGACGACTGTTCCAAGGACGGCACCTCAGAGATCCTCGCCCGCCTGGCCGCCGCGCACCCGGAAATCCGGCTCTACCGGCATGAAGTCAACCAGGGAAAGGGTGCCGCCGTGCGCACGGCGATCGACAAAGCTACAGGCGACTTCTGCCTCATCCAGGATGCCGATCTCGAGTACGACCCCAGCGAATATCCGGTCTTGATGGCACCGCTACTCTCGGGCCGCGCCGACGCCGTCTTCGGTAGCCGCTATCTTTCGGGCGAGCAGCGGCGCGTTCTGCCCTTCTGGCATTCGATGATTAATCTTGGGTTGACGCTCGTCTCAAACATGTTCTCCAATCTCCATCTCACCGACATGGAGACTTGCTACAAGGTCTTCCGCACAGACCTTCTCAAGAGCATTCCTGTCCGCTCCGATCGATTCGGCTTTGAACCCGAAATCACGATGAAGTGCGCAAAGCGCCGCTTCCGCATCTACGAGGTGCCGATCAGCTATCACGGGCGAACCTACGAAGAAGGCAAGAAGATCGGCTGGAAAGACGGCGTTAAGGCCTTCGGCGTCATCCTCTACTTCTGGGCCGTCGACGACCTCTACAAAGAGAGCTACGGTCGCAACCATCTCAACACGCTGACCGGCACACCGGCCTATCTCAACTGGTTAATCTCGATCGTCCGCCCCTTGCTCGGGGACCGCATTCTTGAGCTCGGCGCCGGTTTGGGCAGCCTCAGCGGAATGCTGATGGGTAAGCGCCTGCGCTACGTTGCCGGTGAAAAAGATCCGCTGCATTTACATTCCTTGCGCAATCGCTTCTTGCGGACGCCCAACGTTGAGGTCCGTGAGCTTAGCCCTGACAGCGACGGCGGCTTTGAGGAGCTTGGGGAGAATTTCGATACGGTGCTACTCCTCCGCGCGCTCGAATACAGCATTGACCCGCGAGCTTGCATCAGCCGCGTCTCGGCGCTTCTGTCGCAAAACGGCCGCCTTATCATCTCCGTACCGCAAGGCTCGGGGGCCCTCTCTTCGCTCGATCAGGGCATGGGCTACAAAAATCGTTTCACCCGCGAAAGTCTCGTCGAGATGGTTTCCAATGAAGGCTTCACCGTTGAACGTGAAATCCAACTGAACAAGTTCGGTAGACTCGCCTGGGGCGTTTTTGGCGGCCTGCTCGGCAGCAGCCACATCAATAAGTTCAGCCTCAAGCTCTTCGATAAGACCGTCTGGCTATGGCGACTGCTGGACCCCGTCCTTCCGTGGTTCGGGCTAAATCTCATTCTGATCGCAAGGAAAAAATAGATGGAATTCCGCCACGCAGTTTGTAACGAGGCGTTTGAGAAATGGGACTTTGCTGAGGCCTGCCGCGCCATCAAACGCCTCGGCTACTCGGGTATCGAGATTGCCCCGTTTACACTCTCGGAAAAACCCCTCGACCTTAGCCCCGCCCGCCGGCGGGAGCTCAAAGACATCATGGCAGACGAGGGCCTCGATTTTGTCGGCCTCCATTGGATCATGGTCAGCCCAAAGGGCCTCCATGTCACCACCCCCGACGCGGAATTGCGCGCCGCCAGTTGGCGGCACATTCGCGACCTCGTCGACCTTTGCGCCGATCTCGGGCCCAATGGCGTGATGGTTTTCGGCAGCCCAAAGCAGCGCAGCGCCACCGGCGGGTTGACCGTCTCGGAGGCGACAAAAAATTATGTCGACGGGCTCGCGGGAGTGGCCCCCCACGCCGAAACGAGAGATGTGAAGATTTTGATCGAAGCCCTGCCGATCGAGCAGTCCGACGTCGTCACCACTCTCGACGAGGCCGTCGCGATCGTCCGCTCCGTCGCCAGCCCCGCCATCTGGACCATGTTCGATACTCACAACGCCATCAACGAACGGGAGTCCCACGCGGACCTCGTGGAAAAGCACTTCGCCTACATTCGCCACGTTCACGTCAACGAGATCGACGGGCGCCATCCGGGCACGGGCGATTACGATTTTGTATCGGTCTTTCAACGTCTCCACAAGCTCAACTACGGCGGCTGGATTTCGATGGAGGCCTTTGACTTCACGCCCGGTGCCGAAGTCCTGGCCAAGGAAAGCATCGACTATTTGAAATTGAAGATTCAACAGGGAGTAACCGCATGAAGGCTGTAATTACAGGGGGCGCGGGTTTCATCGGGTCCGCCCTCGGCAGGCATCTTTTGGCTCAGGGCGTGGATTCAGTCCAAGCCTTCGACAATCTCAACAGCGGCCACGCCGCCAACCTCGAAGGCACCGCCATCGGGCTCATCACTGGCGACATCCGCGACTATGAGGCCCTGCTGGCCGCCTTCGCCGATGCCGACTACGTCATCCACCTCGCCGCCATCCCCAGCGTTCCGCGCAGCATCAAGGAGCCCATCCCGTCCCATGACGTCAATATCAATGGTTCCTTCAACGTCTTCCGCGCCGCCCAAGCCCAAGGCGTCAAGCGCGTCGTCTACGCCGCCTCCAGTTCCGCTTACGGCGATACCGAGATATTGCCTAAGGTTGAGTCGATGCAGACCAATCCCAAGAGCCCCTATGCCGCGCAGAAGCTCATGGGCGAATACTACGCTAGTGTCTTCTCGTCTTGCTTCGGTCTCCAGACCGTATCGCTGCGCTTCTTTAACGTCTTCGGCCCCCGCCAAGATCCCGGTAGCGCGTACAGCGGCGTGCTGTCGCTCTTTATGAAAGCGCTAATCGAAGGCAAGTCTCCGACGATATTTGGCGACGGTGAACAGAGCCGCGACTTTACCTATGTCGAGGATGTAGCCGCGCTGGTCTGGAAGGCTGCCCTCGCCACCGGCGTCAGCGGTCGCGTCTTTAACGCCGGCAACGGCAATCGCTACACGCTCAATCAAACCTGGGAAATGCTTCAGGAAATCTCAGGCGTGACGCTTGCGGCCAACTACGGTTCACCGCGCGAGGGCGACGTCAAGCATTCGCAGGCCGACACGACGCTGGCCCGCCAAGCCCTCGGCCACGACCCCAAATTCACTTTCCAAGAGGGGCTTCGTCAAACATTTCAGTGGTACAGGGCGAGTCTGGTTTAAGCACAATCACGGACAAAGGAGGCAGCACAAGCCGGAAGCGCTGCGGATGGAAATGCGCCTCTACCGGC
>JANXUM010000077.1 GCA_025356215.1 Bryobacter sp.
ATGCACACGGCCGACCCTTTGCGACCAGAGATCGAAGCAATCGAGCAAGCGGGCTCCAAAGCCGAAAAGTTGACCCGTCAGTTGCTCGCCTTGGCCCGCCGCCAGATCCTTCAGGCGAAGACGATGAATTTGAACGATGTCATCACCGGCGTTGAGACTCTACTGAGCCGGCTGGTGGCTCCGGCCGTCCACTTTGAATACACGCTCAGTCCCGACTTGTCCTCGATCAAAGCAGACCCGACGCAAATTGAGCAAGTGCTTCTAAATCTCGTCGCTAACGCGAACGACGCAATTGACGGGCCGGGCCTCATTCGCATTGGAACACACAATATCGATCTGGATGAGAAGCATCCCGACTGTCAGCCCGGGTTCGCTCCTGGTGTCTATGTTCAGATCTCGGTCGAGGACGACGGCGCCGGGATGACCGATGACGTAAGGGAGCATATGTTTGAGCCGTTCTTCTCAACCAAGATCGCCTCCAAAGGAACGGGTCTCGGGTTGGCCGCCGTCTACGGAATTGTCCGCCAATCGGGAGGTTGGATCCGGGTGCAAAGCCAACTCGGCGTGGGAACCCAGTTCCGCATCTATCTCCCCGGAATGGAAGCGGACGAAGCGGAAGCCCACGATCCGGCTCTTCAGCAGATGGGTATGGCGGAGGCAAAGCGGCGCGTGCTTGTGGCCGACGACGATCCACTGATTCGCGGTCTCATCGCGCAAGAATTAGACGCGGCCGGATTCGGCGTCGTCGAGGCGTCGAACGGAATCGCGGCTCTTCACGCCATTGAGCTTGGCGGAATCGACGCCTTGATCACGGACATTGTGATGCCTGACAAAGAGGGTTTGGAGACAATCCAGCTTGTGCGGAAACAGAATCCCAGGCTACCGGTAATCGCAATCTCCGGTGCCTTCAGCGGTCAGTTTCTCAAGCTCGCCAGAGCTTTTGGCGCCGACGCAGCCTTCCCCAAGCCTCTCGACATAGACGGGCTCATCGCCGAACTGCGCCGCCTTCTAGCGGCCTAGGCTAGATCCAGCCCGGCCACCCGCCCCGTAGCGTCGCCAAAGTGTTCGACGTGGACGCCCATGCGATCCATCATCGTCAGATACAGGTTCGACATCGGAGTCTCGCGGCGGAAGCTGATGCGCCGCCCCGGCTTGATGTATCCCCCGGCACGGCCCGCAATAATCGTTGGCAAATCCTCGTGCGTGTGCCGGTTACCGTCCGACAAGCCCGCTCCGTACATGATCATCGAGTTGTCGAGAATATTGGAATCGCCTTCTTTGGCCGCCTTCAATTTCTCCACCCACCCGGCAAACTGCGCGACGTGATAGGTGTTGATCTGGGTTACTTTCTCAATCTGATCCAACTTGCCTTGGTGGTGCGTAAGAGGATGGTGGCCGTCAGGAATGCCAATCTCGCGATAAGAGCGGGAGCTGCCTTCGCGAGTTACCAGGAAGGTAACCACCCGCGAAAGATCGGCTTGGAAGGCGACGGTGATCATGTCGGTCATCAGCTTGAAATGCTCGGCAAAATCAGCCGGGATACCGTAGGGCTTATCCATACCGGGGTTAATTTGCTGCGTGTCCTTGTCGGCGCGCTCCAGTTGCTTTTCGATCGAGCGGATGCTGGACATGTACTCGTCCAGCTTGCGCCGATCTGTCGGCCCCAGAGTGGCCTCAAGCTTCTGCGTATCGCCCATGATGAAATCGAGAATCGAGCGGCGGTACTTACCCTGGCGAGCTTTGGCCTCGGGCGACAATTCCGCACCGGTACCGAAGAGGCGCTCAAACAGCGAGCGCGGGTCGAGGATCGGCGGCAGCAGCTGCGTCTCGCTGCGCCAAGCCAGGTTGTTGGTGTAGGCGCATGAGTATCCCGAGTCGCAATCGCCAGCCTGACGCGCGTCTTCAAGGCCAACCTCAAGGCTGGGAAAGCGCGTCTGTCCACCGATCTGGTTGGCGACAATTTGATCCATCGAGATGCCGGCCTTGATGTCGACGAAGCTCTTGCGCGGTTGCACGCCCGACAGGTATCCACCGCAACAACGGCCATGGTCGCCCGCGCCGTCCAGTAGCGCACGACCGCCGTTGTGCGTCAGGTTCGACAGCAGCGTAATGTCGTTACGATAAGCGTCCAGTGGCTTCAGGATGCGCGGCAGCTCCGCCGGGAACGCGCCTTCGTTGGCCGGCGTCCAGTTCTTCATGTCGATGCCGTTGGGGACATAGACAAAGGCCATGCGAATCGGCTTGGGGCCGGGCAACTGGCTGGCAAAGGCGGGTGCCATCGCGTCCAGAACTGGCAGCGCAACAGCCGCGCCAGCGCCGCGCAACATCGTGCGCCGGGATAAAGCTTTTCGAGTGATCACTTTTGAGCAATCTCCTTTGTCGTTCTTGTCGCGTCCGATACGGGCACCTTTTTATATTCTGCCCGTTTTGTTTGGAAAGGTAAACTACGAACCGTTTCGTAGATCAAAGTCTGGAAGCGATTGCCTTGCTCGGCCAGGCGCGTGGCAATGCCTTCAATCGTTCGCCGATCGTATCGCTCCAGGCCCCGGCCCAGCGCGTAGATCAGCATCTTTTCAGTCAGCGTGTGATTAAACTCGCCCAGGTCCTGAGTCAAGAGGGCCCGCAGTTCAGCCGGGTTCTGGAAGCTCTTACCGTTCGGCAAGGTGCCCGCGGGTTCGATTGCAAACTTACCGTCCAGGTCCCGCCACTTGCCGGTGCCGTCGTAATTCTCCAGCGCAAAGCCCAGTGTGTCCATGCGGTTGTGGCAACTGGCGCACATGGCGTTGGACCGATGCTTTTCAAGCTGCTGCCGCAGCGACCCCGCGTTGCCCACGGCCTCTTCATCGAGGGTCGGTACATCGGGGGGCGGGGGCGGCGGCGGCGCGCCAAACACATTTTGCAAAAGATACTTGCCGCGAATTACCGGCGAGGTCCGGGTCGGATAACTGGACACCGTCAACACGCTGGCCTGCGTCAAAACGCCGCCTCGTTGGTTGCCGGTCAACTCCACCCGTCTAAAGTCCGGGCCTTTGACGCCGTCGATCTTGTAGTGCTTGGCCAGGGTCTCGTTGAGGAAGGTGAACTTGGCGTCAAGGAAAGTTGTCACCGGCAAGTTTTCCCGCAGCACCGTCTCAAAGAACAAGCGCGTTTCCTCAGCCATCGCGTCGCGCAAGTCGGGGTTCCATTCGGGGAACTTCTTTGGGTCCGGCTTAACGCTGTAGAGGTTGCGAGTTTCCAGCCACTGCCCGGCGAAATTGGCCGCCAGCGCCGCGCTCTTTGGGTCGTTCAACATCCGCTTGACCTGCGCGTCCAGCGTCGCGGGGTCGCGTAACTTGCCGGCTTCGGCCAGCTTGAGTAACTCTTCGTCGGGCATCGAGGACCACAGGAAGTAACTGAGCCTTGAGGCAAGCTCCAGTTGCGAGATCGGGTGAGTCTGCTTGGGGTCGTTGGGATACAGATCGCGCTCGATGCGGAACAGAAAATGGGGGGAAACCAGCATCGCGGTCATGGCCACTTGCAGTCCCTGCTCATTGGTTTGCCCTTCGTTCTTGGCCATCGTCACAAAGCGCGCCAGCGCCTTCACTTCCGCCTGCGCCAGCGGACGGCGCCATGCGCGGCGGCCTAGGCTGCCGATGATTTTCTCGACACACGGCGTACCGCTGTTTGGGTCGCAGGTCAGCAGCGCCTTCCGGCTCTCGGGCACCGTCGTCGATGCATAGGGCCCGATGAATTTGATCATGTCCAGGAACTTGTTGTTCTTGTTGTTGTAGAGGTCTTTGCCGTCCAGTGTTTTGACGAACTCGTCGTCGATGAAACCCGCTCGGAAGCGATGCTCGCCCGCCGGTAGCGTCACGCGAAAGGTCTCTGCGGAATACGGATTGAAGTAAACCAGGCCCGATGGCTTCGTCTCGATCACCTGCGTATGGATCAGCTTGCCGTCCATCCAGAAACCAAGCGGCACCTTAGCATAAGTGTAT
>JANXUM010000141.1 GCA_025356215.1 Bryobacter sp.
CTTGGTGTTCTTGTAATTGTGCGCGCCCAGCAGGATGCGATCGACGTAGTGGGCAATGTTGCCTTCGATGCTAAGGTCTCCGGCCTTGTAGCCGGGGGCCGGGATGTAGGCCATGATCAGCCAGTAACTCGCCAGCAGGCCGACGATGATGGCGATTTGCCCGCGCAGGTCCGTCAGGCGATAAATCACCGCCGCCGCCGCGTAGCAGATCGCGATTCTTTGTAGCACGCCGAGAATGCGGAATGTATCGATGGGGAAGGTTGGGAAGGCGTAGAGCACTAAACCCAACACGAAGAGGATGGCGGCGCGGCGCGCGATTTCTCCGTAACCCTTGGGGCGGCCCAGCGTAATCGCCACGCCGACGATCCAGACAAAGCTTGGGAAGACCCAATCGGTAATCGTCCAGCCGTGCCAGGCGGCATGGCGGAGCGGCGCGTAGACGTTGGCGTGGTCGCCGGGGGTGTTTACCAGAACCATCAGCGCGATGACGATGCCTCGGAAGGCGTCTAGAGAGAGCAGGCGTTTCGGGATCATTGTGCGGTGGCCCAACGCGTGAGTTGCGTGAGCAATTCGTCGAGCTTAGCAGGTTGTTGGTGACGCAGGTTGGTGCGCTCGCCCGGGTCCGCTGACAGGTCGGACAAGAAGTATTCGTCCGTTTCACCAATGCCCTTGACCACCAACTTCCATTGGCCCTTGCGGATGGCCATCTGGGGGCCTTGCTTCCAGAACAGCGCGTCCCGCATTGTGCCCAGTGGGGCTCCGTCGACGGCGGCCACCGGCGTCACACCCGCGTACTGCGTTAGTGTTGGCAGAATGTCCATCGACATTTGCAAGGTCTCTTCCACTTTGCGGGTTGCGAGCTTGGCGGGATAGTTCCAGATACAAGGCACGTGCATTCCGCCGTCGAAGAGGCTGAATTTATGCCCCCGATAAACGCCGTTGGACCCGGCCGTGGCGGGCTTGCCGTTGAGGCCGGCGCGTGCTTCGGTCGTCGCCCCGTTGTCGCCGAGCAGTACGATGCAAGTATTCTTGTCGACGCCATTGCGTTGTAGAGTGTCTCGAAGCTGGCCGATGCCATCGTCCACCGCCGCAATCATGGCGGCGTAAGTGCGGCGCTCGGGCTCAAGCGTCTTGAAGCGATCGAGATACTTTTGCGGAGCGTGCATCGGGTAGTGTGGCGCGTTGTAGGCAAGATAGAGGAAGAAGGGCCCGGAGGCGGCGCGCTTAACAAAGCCGCAGGCTTCCTCGGTGAGCCGCTCGGTAAGATACTGCCCGTCCTCAAAGATCTCTTTGCCGTTGCGGTAGAGGTCGTGATAGTTGGGGATCTTGGGGTCGCCCCAATAGAATCGATGCGAGTAAAAATCGACGCATCCTGAATGAAAGCCATAGTATTCGTCAAAGCCGCGCTGCATCGGGCTTGCCTCGGGGGGAGCGCCGAGGTGCCACTTGCCAACCAGCGCGCTGCGGTAGCCGGCGGGCTTGAGATGGTCGGCGATGGTCTTTGAGGCTGCGGGGAGGGATGGGCCATTGCCGGGTACGCCGGCGTGGCCGGGGTAGAGGCCAGTGAGGATCGAGGCCCGCGCCGGAGCGCAGACCGGGGCGTTGGAATACCAGTTTGTGTAGCGGACGCCGCCAGCGGCGAGAGCGTCGATGTGGGGCGTCTTAAGATCGCGCGCGCCGTAGCAGCCAAGATCGGTGCAGCCCAGATCGTCAAGCGTGATGACGATGAAGTTGGGCTTGGGACTCGACTGCGCCGCAAGCGCCAGGGGCGTGGGGAGAACTTGGCGGCGTGTAAGCATCTATTCGATTTCCTGCCCCATGCGGATCAGGTTGCCGTGGGGATCGAGGAGCGCAAATTCGATCATGCCCCAGGGTTTCTCTTCCAGCGGGTGGAGATTGGGCAGTCCGAGCGCAACCAATTCTGCATGCATGGCCTTGGCGTCCTCAACGTTCCAATAGCAGCCAAAGAAGCTTTCGCCAGGGACGAGGTGGCCCATGAGGAAGAAGTGGACTTGTTGTCCCTCGCGGGCAAGGATCGCGTAATCGCCATCGTGGCGGGACCAAACTTTAAAGCCGATTCTTGTATAGAATTCGATGGTTTCGTCAAGATTCAGTGACGGCAGAACCGGGATCGTAGATTGAAGCATGAGTACTCTTTCATTCTAAGGGGCATTGTAGGGGCCAAGGCGATGGAGGGCGAGATTGGCGGTAATGCCGAGGAAAAGAAGCACGTTTTGAAGGCGGCCTTCGTTCATGCGCGCGAGCGCGGCCAACACGAGGATGGGGAGGAAATCGACTGTGTAGCGCAGGGTGACCCAACCGGTTGTACACAGAAACAGCATCACCGCAGCGGCCAGAGTTGCCAGGCGGACTTGCGGACGATTCAGAAGCAGGAAAGGCGCCAGCCAAAGCGCGCCGATCATATTTTCATGGAAGAAGCCTGGGGGGAGCGGGATGGCCGCGGTCGAAACGATCTTGAGCGAAGGCCAATCCGGGGGTTGCAACCAGAAGAGGTACAGGCTGGGGAGCAGGTTAGCGAGCGCAAAGTGGGGCGTCTGTTGCCCAGGCCCCGCCAGAAGGTAACTGAGGCCGAATTCGAAGGGCGAACCGAAGCGCAGATAGTTGTACGCGGCGCTGGCGGCAAAGCCAAGAGCGGCGGTGGGCCAGGCGCGTGGTCCGACGAAGAAGAGGGCAAGGGCGAGGTGGGGGCGAGCGAGGAAGGCCAAGCCGACGAAGAGGCCGGCAAGTAGGGGTTTGGCGCGAAAGTGCAGTGCGATCGCGACGGCCAGGCAGGCGCAGCCGCAAGCGATTGCCACCTCATAGACGAATATGCGGTGCAGTAGAAAGGGGACGCAATTGGCGAGGCCGAGAGCGACAAAACTCAGCCAGCCTGATGGCGGACGCAGCTTAGCAAGAGTGAGAGAGTGCGCCAGGAAGGCAACGGCAGCAAAGAAGAAGACGGCGAGCGATTCGGGCAGGTCGCGGCGGGCGATGAGTTTGACGGGCAGAAAAGCGAGCAGCGCGGGAGCGGGGCCGTGATAGAGGTAATAGCGCCCCTCGTACATGGCCATGTCGGTCATGCGGATCTCGTCAGGGATCGTGGGGTCGTAGGGATTCGGGTAAGCGAGTAAGTTGGGGCTGACGTCGATCGGCACGTAAAGATGCCTGGCGACGAAGCCCCGGGTTAGATAGTTATAGTAGCCGTTGGTGCCCAGATCATTGTAAGCAAGGCTGGCCCACAGATAGTAGGCCAGCACGGCTGCAATGGCGAGATAGCGGCTACTTTTGAATGAGTTCAAAGTCGCCCGACTTGACGGCGTCGTCAAACACAGCGAGGAAGAGCTTGACGTCAATGCCGCCGAATTCGGCGGAAACGGCGTCGCGGATGTCGAGAACGCTGCGTTTGCCATTGGCGAAGGCTTTGGCTTCCGACAGGCCCATTCCGGTCAAGCGCTCGGCGTCCTGGGGAGAGACGTTGCGTCCGCCGCCGCCACCGCCCATTTGCATAGGAGCATTGGGTTTGACGCGAACGGGAATCAGCTTGGCGGCCCGGGCCTCGTCGGCGCTCAGCGGCGCAAGGCCGACACCCTTGGCGCGGGCGAAGGATTCGATGCGGGCGGTGTCCGCCTTCAGCCCCGAGTCATAGAAATCATTGGCAAAGTCTTCGATTTTCTTGCGCGCGGCGGGGTCTTTATCAGCGAGGATGGCGGCGGAGCGGATGGTATCGGCTTCCCGCTCATAGGTGGCTTTGACACGAGCAAGAACGGCGCGGAGGCTGCCGCCGTCGGCCAGTTCTTGGAGGCTGTTGCCAAGCTCTTTGCCGGCGCGTTGGCCAGCGTAGCCGGAGACCATGCCGGCAACGCCGATGGCGCCGGGGCCGTCCGAGTTGGCGATCACCATTGAGGACGCAAGAGCGACAAAAGCGGCGCGCTTGGCTTGCGTCGGGTCGGCGTTGGCGGCTGAATCTTCGCTGGTGTGATAGGCGACATCGGGCCAGTTGTTATAGAGCAAGGCGGGGATGCCGGCACCCAGGTAAACGACGTGGTCAGAGGCACCGTAGTGTTTTTCGATGTTATAGTAAAACTCGTCGCGCGAGCCTTTGGGGTCAAGAATCGGGTACTGAAAGCCATAGAACAGACGCCGGTTGTTGACTTTCTCGCGATTGGTCTCCCCCACAAAGTCAAAGAATTGATGGTGGACGTCGTTCAAGTAAGTGGGAACCGAGTAAGGGGTGGTCATCAGGCGCAGTGAGTTGTGACTCTTGGAGACGTCGCCTCCAGCCATGTCGATGGCGATGGCGGCGATCATTTTCTTGGTTTCCTCCGGGTTGGCGCGAATGTAGGCGGCCGAGCCCGAGATCTCGGGCACCCACAAGAAGCGCACGGTGCGCCGGGGGCGAGGGACGGCGCCGTCGTTAACCAGCTTCTGCCAGACGCGGGCGATCTCAAGGATCATGGCGCTGCCCGAGGTGTTGTCCATGCCGCCCTGCTTGGCGACGCCTTCAAACAGGTGCGCGACGATGGTGATCTCTTGATCGGAAGTGCCGTCGCCCTTGATGATGGCCGTCGGAACTTGCATCTTGGTGTCGTATTCGGTGGACTTCACTTTGGCCCGAACGGTGAGCTTTTCGCCTTTCTCCAGGCGCTCCATCAGTTCAACACCCATGCGGTGGCTGAGGTTGAAGGCGAAGGGGTTCTTCTCTTCCCCGATGCTGATGCCGCGTCCGAGCGCGTTCCAGGCGATCTGGTCGGGACGGTCAAAGGGGCGGCCGGTGGGGTTGTTGAAGCTGGC
>JANXUM010000180.1 GCA_025356215.1 Bryobacter sp.
TATGCCAAGCCCCCGCAGCAACCGGCAGATCCGCCCCTCGCCACACCCGACGTCGAGAGCCCGCCGCGCCCCAACTCCGGCCACTCGCTCCAGCATCGGCGCATCTAGAATAAATTTTCGGGCGTAGTCGCCCTGTCCGCCCATTTCATCCAGCCAAGCCGAAGCCGACTCTTTCCATCCATCGGCATAATTCGGGTTCATTGAGATTAATTGAGAAGTGGCGGAGGGAGTGAGATTCGAACTCACGGTAGAGTTTCCCCTACGACGGTTTTCAAGACCGGTGCCTTAAACCGCTCGGCCATCCCTCCACCTACCAAACTATCAAATTTTCACGGTCCTTCCGCTCCGCGAGCTATCATCTGCCGCCTGAATCGCGTCACTGACGTGGAAAACCTCCTCCGCCGTCAGCCCCCCGCCCTTCCCGTTGTAAACGCTGTCCAGAAAGTCCATAAACACGCTCCCCGCTTCTGGCAAGCTTTCCAAGCGCCTCGGCTTCGATCCATTCGAAACCACCGTCACGCCCGTTGCCGCCGTATACTCCACAACCCCCGTCGTTCCCGCCACCCGCAGCCGGTCGTCCTCATGGGTCGGCGCGCTATCGGGCCTTAGATAATCCATCCGCAACTCCGCCACGCCTCCATTGGCCAACCGGAAGACCGCGCCCACAACATTTTCCCGATCCCCGAGCGCCGCGTCCCGCACGTTCGTCTGCCAGCAAAAGGCCTCCGTCATCTTGATCCGGCCCGCGAAGTAAAACAAGTCCACCAGATGCGGTCCGATCCAAAGCATCGTGCTCCCGTAGCTCGCCCGATTGTTCTTCCAATCCGTCGTCGCGCCGCGCTTGTAAGACTTCTGCCCGCCCATCAGCAACACCTCGCCAATCTCCCCGGAAGCCACCACCGCCCTCACCGCCTTAAAGTGCGGAGCAAAGCGCAAGGGCACCAACATACTCAAATTACCCTTGGATTCCCGCGCGGCCTTCTTCACCTTTTCCAAATCCGCGCGCGTAATCGCCAGCGGCTTCTCGGCAATGCAATGAATGCCCCGCTCCAGGCAATCCAACACCCCTCGCGCCCGCGCCCCGTCGTCGTTCACCACCGCAACAACATCCGGCTTCAACTCATCCAGCATCTTGCGCTGATCGAGAAACCCCTTCGCCCGCTCGTTTTTGATCTTCTTCCCCAACGCCGCCAAGGCCGCTTCTTTCCCCTCGCAATAGCCAACCACCTCCACATCCGGCAATTGCGGGAGTGGGCCCAGCACGTCCCCGATATGCCCGTCCTGGCCGATTACCGCCAGCCGAATCTTCCCCGGCAACTTCAACTCAACCGCCATTGCACCGGCAGCCAGCATCTCGCGCCGGCTCCAATCTTTTCTAATTCCTTGCATGCGCCCCATTATGACGCGATACACTAAGGGTTTTCATGAATACCCGACGCTTCATCTGCGCCCTGCTCGGCGCCTGGATCGGCGCCAGTTTGTTGGTGGCTTTTGCCGCCGCCTATAACTTCCGCGTGGTCAACGATATGTTCGTAACGCCGCAGCCAGAATTAGTCGGCTTCATCAAGGCCATCGGCCCTGAAAAACTTCGTCTGCTCTTCCGCCATGAAGCCGCCGAATTCAACCGGGCCATTTTTGAGGCATGGGGTTTCATTCAAATCGCGATCTCACTTCTTGTCTTCGGCACACTGCTCTTCGGCACCAAGGAAGGTAAGTTCATCCTCGGTGTCTCGCTCGTGATGGTGCTGCTGGTCACGGGCATGCATTTGCTGATCACCCCATCCATCGTCGGCTACGGTCGCAGCCTCGACTTCGCCCCCGCCGACAAAGAGTACGCCATGCGGCAACGCGTCAACGCCTTCCATCAGGCATACACGACGCTGGAAAGCATCAAGCTGGTTGGATCCGTCGTCCTGTTGGTGATCTTCTTTCGCGAAGTCAGACGACGCCCCGGTCGCGGCCCCAACGACGAGTACGAAGAGATCGAAGCAGCCTAGCCCGCAAGCACGCCGCGCGCCCGCAGCACTTCGTCCAGCACGCTCACCAGTTCCTCACGCGTAACCTCAAAGCGGTCTTCGCGTTTCATCGCGATCATGTCCTCGGCCGCAATCGGCGCTTCCGGCTCCGCCCCGGTCGCAAACTGGATCCCGTAGCGCCCGCGCGCCTCCATCAGCTTGTCCACTTCCCGCCGCGGCAACAGTCTCGGCCCGCCCAACAACTCCGCCACCAGCGAGATCCGCGCCAAGTGCTCGACAGTCTCCAAACGGAAGAACGCCTTCTCCAGCGTCTCGCCGTAGCAAACGACGCCGTGATTTGCCATCAACATCGCGTCGTGATTCGGAATGAATGGCGCCAATTGACGGCTCAACTCCGCCGTCCCCGGCAAACCATAGTCAGCCAGCGGCACCGTACCCAAAGTCACAACCGCCTCTGGCAGGATCGCCAGGTTCAACGCCCGCCCCGCCACCGCAAAGCCCGTCGACACCGGCGGATGGGCGTGCACGACGGCGTTTACGTCCCGCCGCAGCTTATAAATTGTGCAGTGCATTTGGATCTCGGTCGTGCACGCCCGCTCGCCCTCCAGCTTGCGACCGTCCAGGTCGACAATCAGCATGTCCTCCGGACGCATCATCCCTTTGCTCACGCCCGTTGGCGTGCATAGGATGCGCTCCGCGTCCACGCGCACACTGATGTTGCCATCATTGGCCGCGACCCAGCCCTTGTGGTACATCAGCTTGCCGATGTCCACGATCGAATTTGCGATCTCGGAATGCAACACCATGAAACTTCTTAATTTACACAATCTTGGTGGCCTCGTGCAGCCCGCTCGAATTTCAGCTCTTTTTGTAGACGTGCTTGTTGGTGAAAAAGGTTTCCCCCACCGCCTCTTTGACAGCCTGGCGAATTGCGTTGTCGCCCTGCATCAGCAGGTCCTTTAATTTTTCTTCGGGACGCCCACGGAAGCTCGTCACATGATAATCCGGATCGCCGTCCACCGGCTCAAGCGTGAAAAAATAATTTGAAACGCAGCGCCGGGTCCCTTCGTGCTTCACCATGCTCACGCCGTGCCAGCTTGTTTTATCCGTCTGCATTACCGCCAACCGGTTAAAGCGGCTTTCAATTGGCCGTGGCGCGCCTTTGGGCCCTTCGTCCCATAGCTCCAGGTTCCCGCCATAGTCCAGCCGCCACCCGGGCGTGACGTAGTACAGCAAATTCAACGCACGATAGCGCTTGCGCTCAAAGTCGTGCGAATTGTCCAGATGCGGATTCAGAAAATTCCCCCGCACCATCGCGCTAATCCCTCCAGCATACAAATGCTCATCGGGAATCAATTCATCCAAGCCGCAAATCTCTCCCACCAGTCGCACCACTCGCGGATCTTGAAACGCGTAGATCGTCTCTTCCAGCAGCGGCTGGTAGCGATCCATCTGCACGCCCACATATTTCAACTCGCCCAGGTGTTTCTTCAACACCATCTCCTCCAAGGGAGGAAAACTTTCGGCGATCGCCCCAGCCAATTCCGCAGGGAACAAATCGTCCACGGCAAAGCTCTTCACCGTCCGCCGCAAGCCAAACTCCGCGCTCGCCACCTCCCGGCTCGCCTCCAGCCGCCCCAACATAATTTCTGCGATTTTACCGCGCGTCCAGTTCATGCCACTCCCCCCACTTTACAATCAAAGTGTGGAGCCTAGACCGATCTGCCCCAACTGCCGGGCCTTTATTAGCAAAGCAGACCGCGTTTGTCCCTACTGTGAGTTCCAGATCGGCCCGGCCCTCGCCCCCACACTGGACGCTACCCGCACCCTGGCCAGCCTCATGCCCCAGGACGGCCAGCTCACTGTGTACATCCTGGCCGTAAACGGCTTCCTCTACCTGGCGATGATCCTGTTCAATCAACAGAACACCATCGGCGGTGGCTCGCTGGACATGAACGGCATCACGCTCTTCCTGTTCGGCGCCAAAGAATCCAGCTACGTTTTCCACGGCGAATGGTGGCGCTTGGTCACAGCCGGCTTCCTCCACGCCGGCATCCTGCATATCGGGATGAACAGTTGGAGTCTCTATAACCTCGGGGCACAAGCCGAGGAGGCCTTCGGCTCGGGCCGCATGCTGGTCATTTACGTTGTCAGTTCGGTCGTCGGCTTCCTGGCTTCGGCCATCTTTTCGCCGTCGCTTAGCGTTGGCGCCTCGGCTGCTATCTTCGGCCTCGTCGGCGCAATGATCGCCTTCGGCATCCACCAGCGCGGTGCCTTCGGCAACTACATCAAGTCGGCTTACATCAGCACGGCGGTAATCTCGCTCGTCATGACCGGCTTCATCGGCCAGATCGATAATTACGCCCACCTCGGCGGCCTCGCGGGAGGCTTCGCCATCGCCTACATCGTCGGACACCCCAGCCTCTCCCAGCCCCGCCAAGAGCGCTACTGGAACATCGCCGGCCTCGCCGCCGCCGCCGCCGTCCTGTTCTGCTTCGTCATCCAGTTACTGGCAACTCTCAAATACCTACGTAGCTAGCTTCTCGCAGTGAATCTCCAGATACGCCACCCGAGTAAAGTACCCATGTTCCGGTGCCTCGTTAAACTTCTGCCCTAACTGCAAAAATTCGAGATCCAACTCCGCCGCCTCCATCTCGCTCAGCCCTGCGTAAGCCATCACCACGGGCGATAGAAACTGCTTGGTCCCCGCAAGCCACTGTTCCACCGACGCGGCGCGCACCGCCAACTTGCGATGCTCAATGCGCACCGCCCCAAAATGCGGCCTGAGCCAAGCCGGGATCTGCGACATCCTCCCCCAGCCCCGCTCCACAATCACCGACGCCAGTTCCGGGCACCGCTCAACGCACTTGGCAAACACCAAATCCGTAATCCCGCCCTCGGCCCAGCTCGTAAATGCAAGCCTCCCACCACTGCGCAATACTCGCGCCGCCTCGCGCACCGCCTTGACGTGATCCTCGCAAAAAACCATTCCAAAGGTACTCAGCACCACGTCAAAAGGCCCATCTTTATAAGGCAGCGCTTCAGCCCCACCGTGATCGAACGACACTTCCAGACCCTCAAACGCGGCTCGCTCCTTGGCCTTTTCAAGCAGCGCCGGAACAGGGTCCACACCCCACACCTGCGCACTGCGCCGCGCCGCCGCCAGCGCCGTGTTCCCCGTGCCACAGCCCACGTCCAACACGCGATCTCCCGCATACAGCGGCACGGCATCGCACAACAGTTCTCCCGCGTAAATCGCTCTTGGCGCGATCTTCGAGAAATCTCCCAACTCCCACAGGTTGCTAGTTGTCATCGCCCTTCATCAGCGCGGTCCGGTTGACGCGCTCTCCTTTCAACATGACCAACGAAATGCGGCTCAAACTCTTCACGTCTTTCATCGGGTCCCCGTCCACCAGCAACAGGTTGGCGTCCTTGCCCTTCTCGATCGTGCCGATGCGATTGCCTTGCCCCAATAGCTCGGCGGCATTCCGCGTCGCCGCAATCAGAGCCTTGTCCGCCGGGATCCCTGCCGCCACCCAGAGCTCAACCTCTTCCTGAATGGTCGGTCCATGAAAGGTCAGCGGATTCCCCGCGTCCGACCCAGTCACCAGTTTTACGCCAGCATCATAGACGCGCTTTAGATTCACCCTTGCCTCGTCCATGCGCGGCGCAAACTCCCGGTAAGGTTCCTTGATCTTCGGGCTTACGATTAACTTCCGCGTCGACTTCACCAAATCCAGCGGCACCGCCTGCTGCAACAAGCTGTCTTCCAGCCGCGCAAAGTCGCCCTGCATCATCATCCGAAAGCCCTCAAACACGCTCATCGTTGGGTCGTAGTAGAAGCCGCTCGCCGCCATCTTTTTGAGCAACTCATCGGGCAAAGTCTCGTTCGCGCTCCCGTGTTCAACGCCGCTCGCGCCGGCCTCAAACGCGTCGCGCACATCCACCGCCTTGCTCGTATGCACAACAACCGACAATCCTAATGCCTTGCCTTCGGCGCAAATCGCCTTCAGGATTCCAAGGTCCAGCCTTGCCATCGGAGTCCCGGCCGTTCCACTCTCCAAAACGGCCTTGATTCCGTCAACGCCTTTCGCCTTCAAATCGCGCACCATCTGCCGCGCCTCGTCCGTTGTCTTGGGCAATCGCAAAAACTGCGCCGTCCCATACGCCCGCGCACTCTCCGGCATGTACTTTAAGATTTCCGCCGGATGTCCGCCCTCAGCTGTAAACAGCGGACCCACGACATAAAACTCGCTCGTCAGAATCTCCGCCCGCCGCCCCTTGTCCCGCAGCGGCAGCACCGCGTCCACCCAGTCTCCGGCGCTCTTTACGCTGGTGATTCCCGAGTACAAGTAGGACTTCAACCGCTTCTCCGGCAGCGTCTGATCCTCATACCGCTTCTGGTCTTCGTAATAGCCGCCGGGCGAACCCAAATGAATATGCACGTCGATCAAACCAGGCAGCAAGGTCTTACCGGCCGCCTCAATCTCCAGCGCGTTCAAACTTTTGCCGTCGGGCGCGGTGCCCGTGTAAATCTCGGCAATCTTGCCCGCCTTGACCAACACACTCCCGCCTTCAATTACCGCGCCGGTCGCCGTAAACACCCGCGCATTCTTGATCAAAACCGTCTGCCCACGCGACAACTCGCGCTCGATCGCCTTGCCCTTGGTCAGATTCTCTTTGCTCTGCAAATTCCAGGCACCGATCAGAAAGAACGGAGCCAGCACCGCCAGCACCCAGGCCTTCGCCTTGCCCGGCAGCTTCTCGCCCTTCTCCCAGCGGAAAATCTTCAGCGAGATCAACGTGCAAGCAAAGGTCGTCACGATCAAAGCCAGCGCCGGCTTCCAGTTTTGCAACAGCGATTCATGCTGCAGCAGTATCCCCTGCAAACCGCTCACCAAATGCGTTGCCGGGATAAACTGCACCACGCTCTGCAACCACTCCGGCAAAATCGACACGGGCACCGTCGCCCCGCTCAACAACATCATCGGAAAGTACAGACACTGGATGATGATTTGGCTTTCCGCCATGCTGTTGGCCACCGCCGCGATAATCCCGCCCATGCTCCTCATCGCAAAGTTGGCGATGATTACAAACACGATAAAGCTCAGCCAATTCTCCGGCCACTTCATGCCGTATTGAATAACGCTCACCACCATCATCAACAGCACCACCGGCAGATACTGCAACACGCCGACCACCAGGCTGCTCACCAGAATCGGAAAGGCCCCCGGAGGTGCCACCTTGAAGCGCCGCAGAATGCCGTTCTCGCGCTCCATGATGGCGCGCAAACCGCCGCCAAAAAAACCGTTCCCCAACAGTCCGATCGTCAACACGCTCGTCAGCACGGCCGCGATCGTGTTCGTCTCTTTTGCCTTGTTCAAGGTCGCAAACAAAAAGAAGAAGCCCAGCGGAAACGCGTAATTGAAAAACAGCACCGTGCGGTCGCGCATCGTCAGCCGCAGGTTCGATTGAATGTGTGCCAGGATCGCTTTCATCGCCTATTCCCTCAGCTTCTTTCCCGTCAGTTCGATAAAGACGTCTTCCAAGGTCGGTTTCTTCAGCGCGATATCGCTCAACCCAAGCCCCAGACCATCCACCCACTTCACCAAGTCGACCACCGTCTTGGCCGGATGCGCGCTCGAAGCGCTAATCATCGTCCGGTCCTCGCTCAGCTTCAAATCGGCGGGCAATTCCACCGCCCCCAGCGGCGCGTCCAGATGAATGTCGATCTTGGTCAGCCCCAAAGTCCGCGCCTGGATCTCGCGCGGCGACCCCACGGCAATGATCCGCCCCTCATCGATAATCGCGACGCGGTCGCACAACCGCTCAGCTTCTTCGATGTAATGCGTCGTCAATATGATCGTCCGCTGATCCTGCTTCAACTCCCCGATCAGCTTGTGAATCTCCAGGCGCACCTGCGGGTCCAGCCCCGTCGTCGGCTCATCAAAGAACACTACTTGCGGGTCGTTGATCAAAGCCAGCGCAATGGCTACGCGCTGCTTTTGTCCACCCGACAGCGTCCCATAGAGCGCGTCCTTTTTCTCTTCCAATTGAAGTCGCGCCAGCAGCTTCGCCTTTGGCGTCGTCTTTTGATAGAAGGCCGCAAACAGATCCAGCGCCTCGCTCACCTTCATCTTCTCGGGTAGATTGTTGGCCTGCAAACAAACCCCAATCCGCTCCTTCAACTTGCTGGCGTCGTTGCCGGGGTCAAACTCCAACACCCGAACCTCGCCCGATGTGCGCGGCCGCAAGCCCTCAAGGATCTCAACCGTGGTCGTCTTCCCCGCCCCGTTCGGCCCAAGCAGCCCCAACACCTCGCCCGCCTTCACCTCAAAGTCGATGCCGCGCACGGCCTCCACTTCGCCATAGGACTTCGTCAGCCCGCGAACCGCGATCACTGTCTCGTTCATAAGCCCCTACTGTTTACTCAAAACATCGATGCAAGCGATGCAGAACGCCGGCAAATCATCCGGCTTGCGCGAAGTCACCAGGTTGCGGTCAACTACAACTTCAGCATCGGACCAATCGGCGCCAGCATGGATGACATCGTCTTTGATCGCAAAAAAGCTGGTCGCCTTGCGCCCTTGTAACATCCGCGAAGAGCAAAGCACCCAAGGCCCATGGCAGATGGCGGCAACCAGCTTGCCCGCCTTGTCCATCTCGTGCACGAATTGGGTGGCGGCGGCATGGCGGCGAATAAAGTCCGGTGCAAACCCGCCAGGCGCAATAACGCCGTCATAGTCGGATACCGTTAATGCGTCGTAGCTAACGTGCGCCACGGCCGGATAGCCCACTTTACTCAGATAACTCTTACCGGCCTCGGCCCCAACAAGGTGAACGGTCGCCCCGGCTTCAATCAATCGGTAATACGGATACCAGACTTCCAGTTCCTGGTACATCTGATCCACAAACACAGCAACGCGCTTTCGGCTGAGTGACATGCAACTTAGCTTACGCGAAGATGGCGGCAAATGTTCCCAACAGCGAAGCGAAGAGTCCGATGAAGCCTACCATCGCCTGAATCAAATCATTACACTCGAATTAGCCGCATGCTTGCGCAAGAGCGGGGAAAGAAGCTCCAGCATTACCGACACTCGCCATCACGTTCACGCGTTCATTGATCAGCTTCCGCCCGGCCAACTAGCCGCCATCGAAACGCTCCTGCACTCAATGCTGGATCCGCTATCCCGCGAAGTAGCGCTAGATTTCACCTGCGACCAACCCCTAATCGAACAAGACCGTCGAGCCATTGCGGAATCGACCGTACAGAGCAAGCCGGACGACAAGGAAGTCGAGCACGCCGAACAGATGGCCGCGCTTCA
>JANXUM010000236.1 GCA_025356215.1 Bryobacter sp.
GCCCGAGGGCACCGAGATGGTGATGCCTGGCGACAACGTACAGATGACGATCGAGCTGATTACGCCGGTGGCCATGGACAAGGGCTTGCGCTTCGCAATTCGCGAAGGCGGTCGTACCGTGGGCGCGGGCACCGTGTCGGAAATCGTCGAATAGTGATCGTTGAATAGTCATTGTTGAGTAGGTCTGAGATCCAAGCATGAACAAAGAACGCATCCGCATCCGCTTGAAGGCATACGATCACCGAGTCCTCGATCAGTCGACGACGGAGATCGTGGACACGGCGCGCCGCACGGGCGCCGTGATCGCCGGCCCGATTCCGCTCCCTACGGTGCGGAATCGCTACACGGTCAATCGGTCGCCGCACGTGGACAAGAAGTCGCGGGAGCAGTTTGAGATCCGCACGCACAAGCGTTTGCTCGACATTCTCGAGCCGACGCAGGATACGGTGGACGCGCTGATGAAGCTCGATCTACCAGCCGGCGTGGACGTCGAAATCAAAGCTTTCGGCAAGAAGTAAAGCGCTTCCTCGGAAGCAAAGAGTTTTAGGAATCCGTAGTTAGGCCCTGGAGAGGTTGGCAATGAGCCCAGGAATTTTAGGTAAAAAAATCGGCATGACGCAGATCTTCCGCGCTGACGGACAGGTAGTCCCTGTCACGTTGGTGAAGGCTGGTCCGTGTGTCGTTACGCAGCGCAAGACACCCGCCACCGACGGTTATGACGCCATTCAGCTAGGGCTGATGGAGTACGTCAAGCCGGCGAGGATCAACAAGCCCGCCACGGGCCACCTGAAGAAGGCTGGCGCGGACGGGGTGAGGTATAGCCGCGAGTTCAAGCTGCGCAATGGAAGCGGGGATTACAAGGCTGGCGATAAGATTACCGCCGAAGAGTTTAAGCCCAACGAGATGGTCGACGTGATCGGCATCTCCAAGGGCCGCGGCTTCCAGGGCGTCGTTAAGCGCCACGGCTTCAAGGGCGGTCCGGGCGGACACGGTTCGATGTTCCATCGCGCGCCGGGTTCGATCGGCGCATCCAGCTTTCCGTCACGGGTATTTCCGGGCATGAAGATGGGCGGCCACATGGGCACCGACACGGTGACGGTGCGTAATCTGCAAATTGTCGAAGTGGACACCGAAGAAAACGTGATCATGGTCAAGGGCGCGCTCCCTGGAGCGAACGGTTCTTATGTTATGATTCGTCGCGCTAAGGTGGGGAGCTAACTCAAATGCCTACCGTAGACGTAATTAATCTCCAAAATCAAAAAGTCGGCTCGGTCGAATTGTCGGCTGACGTGTTTGGTGCCGAAGTGAACGAGCATCTTCTCTACGAGTCGGTGCGCCACTTCATGGCAGGCGAACGCGCTGGCACGGCCTCGACTAAGACCCGCCACGAAGTGGCTGGTAGCGGCAAGAAACTATGGAAGCAAAAGGGCACTGGCCGCGCTCGTATGGGCAGCATCCGTTCCCCCCTATGGCGCCACGGCGGCACGACCCACGGTCCGCAGCCGCGCGACTACAGCTATCGCCTGAACAAGAAGATGGTGCAAGGGGCACTGCGCTCAGCACTTTCAGCTAAACTGCGCGACGGCGAATTGCGGGTTGTTGACGCCTTTAGCCTCGCCGACCCCAAGACTAAGGGCTTGGCGCTGACCCTCGGCAAACTGAATGCCGACAAAACTGTATTGCTGGTGGAGAACGCCGAGAACAAGAATCTGGTACTGGGTTCTCGCAACCTGCAGGGCGTCAAACTTGTGTCGTCCAAAGACGTCACGACTTATGACCTGCTCAAGTACAAGAACATTCTGTTGAGCAAGGCCGCCGCTGAGAAGCTATCGGAGGCGTTAAGCAAATGACCCTGTTTGAAGTGATTCATCGCCCGATCGTGACCGAGAAGGGCGTCATCAAGAAGGACACCGAACGCACCCTGTGCTTCGAGGTCAAGCCTGAAGCGACCAAAACGCAGATCAAGCAAGCCGTAGAAAAGATTTTCAAGGTCAAGGTCGAAGAAGTTCGCACCGTAATTAACGAAGGCAAGCTGCGCCGCCGCGGCAAGTTCGCCGGTTACGGCTCGGACTGGAAAAAGGCCTACGTGAAACTCAAGAAGGACCAAAAGGTCCCTGAATATTCCGAGGTCGTCTAAATGCCGATTAAATCTTACCGACCCTTTACCCCCACGCGCCGCTTCCGCACGGTAGTTACGCGTGAGGACATCACTAAGCAAACTCCCGAGAAGAGCCTCAGCAAGGGCAAGGCTAAGTCGGGCGGTCGTAACTCGACCGGACGCACCACAATGCGTTTTCGTGGTGGCGGCAATAAGACGACATACCGCGAAATCGACTTTAAGCGCGACAAGGCGGGAGTCCCAGCCAAGGTTGCCTCGATTGAATACGACCCCAATCGCTCGGCGCGCATTGCACTGCTGCACTATGTCGATGGTGAGAAGCGCTACATCGTGGCACCGGTAGGCCTGAAAGTGGGCTCGACAATCACCAGCGGCCCCGAAGCCGACATTTTGGTGGGCAACGCACTGCCGCTGAAAAACATTCCAGCCGGTACGATCGTTCACAACATCGAATTGCGTCCGGGCAAGGGCGCGCAGATGGCACGCAGTGCTGGCGCGCAGGCTCAAATCGTATCGAAGGAAACCGAATACGCACAGTTGAAGATGCCGAGCGGCGAAGTTCGCCGGGTGCTCATCGACTGCTACGCGACGGTTGGCCAAGTAGGCAATCTCGATCACGAAAATCAAACCCTCGGCAAGGCCGGTCGTAGCCGCTGGGTTGGCAAGCGTCCGCATAATCGCGGCGTCACAATGAACCCTGTTGACCACCCGCACGGTGGTGGTGAGGGTCGTACCTCGGGTGGCCGTCACCCGGTTACTCCTTGGGGCCAGCCGACACGCGGCTTCAAGACCCGCAACAACAAGCGCACCGACAGCATGATCGTGAAGCGGAAATCGAAGAGCTAGGGCAGGTAGAAGAATAATATGGGCCGTTCACTCAAAAAAGGACCGTTCGCCGACACGCACTTGGTCGACAAGATCGTGGCGCTGAACGACCGCGACGAGAAGAAGGTAATTAAAACCTGGTCTCGCCGTTCGACCATCATGCCGATCTTTATCGGTCACACGCTGGCCGTGCACCAGGGCAAGAAATTCATCCCGGTGTACGTGACGGAAAACATGGTTGGTCACAAGCTGGGCGAATTTGCGCCGACCCGCACCTTCAAGGGCCATGTGGCTAAGTCCAACGAGAAGGGCAAGAAATAGGAACCGGCAATCATGACAGCTAAAGCAGAAGCCCGTTACGTTCGCACCAGCCCGCAGAAGTGCCGTTTGGTCATCGACTTGATCCGCGGTTTGAAAGCCGGCGAGGCGATCAATGTACTGAAGATGACGAACAAGCGCATGGCTCCGGTGGTGGAGAAGTTGCTTAAGAGCGCCATTGCGAACGCCGAAAACAAGAAAAACGACGTTGATGTCGATAACTTGTTCGTCAGCGAAGCCTTTGTGAATGAAGGCCCCCGGATGAAGCGCATCCGCCCCGCCCCGATGGGCCGGGCTTACCGCTATCAGAAGAGGATCGCGCACATTGTGGTGAAGGTCTCCGACGGCGTGGTTGTCGAAGCTGGATCAGAAGGACTATAGCGAATGGGTCAGAAAGTACATCCCTTTGGATTCCGTCTCGGGGTCACAAAAACCTGGAAGAGCCGCTGGTTCGCCAAGCAGGACTACGCCAAACTCCTGTTTGAAGATCTCGAACTGAAGGACTCACTGCGTAGCCGCTTAAAGAGCGCTGGCGTAAGTTCGATCGAAGTCGACCGCCCCGGCAATAAACTACGCATCACGATCCGCACTTCGCGTCCCGGCATCATCATTGGCCGCAAGGGTGCTGAGATCGAAAAGCTGAAGCAGGACCTAGCGAAGAAGACGGGCCGCGAAGTCTTCATCGACATTCAAGAAGTGCACAAGCCTGAGCTTGATGCTCAGCTCGTCAGCGAATCGATTGCGTTGCAGTTGGAGAAGCGCGTAGCTTTCCGCCGCGCGATGCGTAAAGCAGTCGACAGCGCCCAGCGCTTTGGCTGCAAGGGCATCAAGGTTCGCGTGAGTGGCCGTTTGAACGGCGCGGAAATCGCTCGCACCGAATGGTACCTGCATGGCCAGTTGCCGTTGCACACGTTGCGCGCCGATATCGATTATGGGTTTGCTGAAGCGCACACGACTTACGGTGTGATCGGCGTCAAGTGCTGGATTTACAAGGGCGATATTGGCGAGGGCCAGCGCCGTGTGATGCTTCGAAATGACAACGATCCGCAGCCGCGTGCCAAGCGTGACAACCGCGACCGCCCCGGCGGCGATCGTGGTCCGCGCCGTGACGACCGTCCGCGTACCGATGGCCCCCGTCCGGGTGGCTATGCCGGTGGCGGCAACACGACCGAGGGTCGTGGCGATGGCCGGAGTTCCGATGGCCGAGCTCGTACCGCAGACGCGGCGATGCCTCCGGTTGCCGATTCCGGTGTCGTGATCACCTCTCCTGAGGTGCCGAGCGCAATCAAGAGCGGTGGCCCGATTCTGCCGCCGATGGCTCCGCCCACGCCGAGCTGGAAGCAGGAATCGCTGGTGGAGGCTCCAGTTACTGAAGCCCCTGTCATTGAGGCCTCTGTCACCGAAGCCCCTGTTGTCGAAGCGGCCCCCGAGCCCGCTGCCGAAACCGAAGCGACCCATCCGCCGGCCGCCGAATAGCAAGATTTAGTGAGAAGAGGATAACGACCTTATGTTGATGCCAAAGAAAGTCAAGTTCCGCAAACAGCAGCGCGGTCGCATGCGCGGAATGGCTTATCGTGGTTCGAGTGTCGACTTCGGCGAATACGGCCTGAAGGCAATGACCTGCGGCTACATCACCAACCGGCAACTTGAGGCGGCCCGTATCGCGATGACGCGATACATCAAGCGTGGCGGCAAGGTTTGGATCCGCATTTTTCCGGACAAGCCGGTAACTAAAAAGCCGGCCGAAGTCCGAATGGGCTCCGGTAAGGGCGCGCCCGATGGTTGGGTGTGTGTGATCCGGCCAGGTAAGATTTTGTTTGAGATGGAAGGCGTGCCGCTCGAGACGGCGCAAGAGGCGTTCCGGTTGGCGGCAATGAAGCTGCCCCTGAAAACGAAACTTGTGCAGCGGACGGCGCTGTAGGCAATAGCGAGGACGATGAGTATGAACGCCGAAAAAATTCGTGGCCTCGATGCGGCCGAAATCAAGAAGCAACTGAGCGAGGGCGACGAGAACATGTTCCGGTTGCGCTTCCAGTTGTCGATGGGCCAGATGGAAGGCATAAAGAAATTGCGGGAGCTTAAGAAGGACCGCGCGCGGATTTTAACGATCCAGCGCGAAAAAGAGCTTGCCGCCCAAAAGGAAGGCAAGTAAGCCATGGCCGACGAAGTATTGGTTGCCAAGCAGCCGAATAAGCAAGAGAAGGTCGGCGAAGTCGTCTCCACCAAGATGGCCAAGACGATCGTGGTTGAAGTCACGCGTAAGGTACCGCATCCGCTGTACAAGCGAATTTTGACCCGACGCAGCAAATTTTATGCGCACGACGAAGAGGGCAAGGCCAAGATGGGCGACCAGGTTCGCATCATTGAGAGCCGCCCGTTAAGCAAGCTGAAGCGCTGGGAGCTCAAGGACATTTTACGGGTAGCGGTACGTATCGCCATCGACGAGGGTCCTTCGGCTGAGAAGCTGGCTCGGTCGGCGGCTGCCAAGAAGAAGAACAAATAACCAGTCCTTAAATGGACAGCCCTTAAGTGGACAGACCTGAAGAGAAGAAGGCTCGGGAGATAACGCAATGATTGGGATGAGAACAATGCTGGAAGTGGCGGACAACAGTGGCGCCCGTAAGCTCCAGTGCATTCTGCCGCGTGGCGGCGACTTAGGTCGCAAGGCCGGCCTCGGCGACATCATTACGGCTGCCGTCAAGGAAGCCTCGCCCGACTCCAACGTGAAGAAGGGCAAGGTTGTGCGCGCCGTAATTGTGCGGATGCGTAAAGAAGCCCGCCGCAAAGATGGCACCTACATCCGTTTCGATACCAACGCGGCCGTGCTGATCAATGAATTGGGCGAGCCAATTGGCACTCGCGTCTTTGGTCCAGTGGCCCGCGAACTGCGCGACCGCCGCTACATGAAGATTGTTTCGCTCGCCCCGGAGGTGGTTTAGTCCATGCCGTCGCTGAGTAAGATGAACGGGGCCGAAAAGGCTGGGATCCCGAAACGGATCCGCCTGAAAAAGGATGACATGGTCAAGGTCATCGCGGGCAAAGACAAAGGCAAGACCGGCAAGATCATCGAAGTGGATCGCTTAGTAGGGCGAGTGCTGGTCGAGGGTATCAGCATGATCAAGCGGGCCACGAAGGCCAACCCGGCAAAAGGCATCAAAGGCGGTTTTCAAGAGCGCGAGTCCAGCATCCACGTTTCAAACGTAATGTTATTGACGAGCGGCGGAATTCCGACCCGCATTGGTACGAAGGTGGAGACGGTGGGTGGCAAAACCCGCCGCACGCGCATCGCGCGGAAAACCGGCGAGGTGCTGGATTCCAAGTAGTTTCGCTACAGGAAGTTCCAGGTCCCTCCCAACACAAATGAGGTCAAGGCAATGAGAGCTCGGCTAAGAGAAGTTTACACAAAAAAGGTCGTACCGGAGCTGCAGCAGCAGTTCGGCTACACTAACGCGATGGCGATCCCGAAGATCGATAAGATTTCGATCAATCTCGGGTTGGGTGAAGCCACAGGTAACGCCAAACTGATGGACGCGGCCGTCCAGGAATTGACGGCAATCAGCGGGCAGAAGCCGGTGATCACGAAAGCCAAGAAGTCGATCGCGGCGTTCAAACTGCGCGAAGGCATGGCGATCGGTTGCATGGTGACCTTGCGCGGCAACGCAATGTACGAGTTTTTCGACCGCTTGACGAGCATTGCTCTGCCTCGAGTGCGCGACTTCCGCGGGTTGAACCCAAAGTCTTTCGATGGACGCGGCAACTATACGCTCGGCATCAAAGACCAATTGATTTTCCCCGAGATCGACTACAACAAAGTCGACAAGGCGCGGGGTATGAATATCTGCATCACGACCACGGCAAAGAACGACGCCGAAGCGTTGGCACTGCTCAAGTTCATGGGAATGCCGTTCCGCGCTTAGACCGGCACTAGAGGAAGAAACAGAGAAACACGATGGCAACTACCGCAAAAATCGCCAAGGATAACAAGAAGCCGAAGTTCGAGTGCCAGCACCGTAACCGCTGTGGGCGCTGCGGGCGTCCCCGGGCTTATCTGAGAAAGTTCAACTTGTGCCGAATCTGTTTCCGGAACCTGGCTTTGGCCGGCGAAATTCCCGGTGTAACGAAGTCGAGCTGGTAGACGCGAGCGATCAGGAAGAGAGAGATATAGGATGACGACCGACCCCATCGCCGATATGCTGACCCGGGTGCGTAATGCCCTGAAGTCGCGCCACTCGAAGGTAGACGTTCCTTCTTCGAAGCTGAAGCTGGAGATTGCCCGAATCATGAAGGATGAGGGCTACATTCTTAACTTTAAGCTTGCCGAAGAGGGCGTCAAAAAGACGATCAAGATTTATCTGAAGTACACGCCGGCCAACGACAGCGTGATCTCGCACCTCAAGCGCGTCTCGCGCCCTGGCTGCCGGGTCTATGTGGGAAGCAAGGAAGTTCCGAAGGTGTTGGGCGGGCTGGGGATCAACATCCTCACGACTCCGCAAGGCGTGATGACCGGCAAGTCCGCGCGCAAGGCCAATGTCGGCGGCGAAGTACTCTGCCAGATTTACTAATTCATTCAAAGAAGAGTTGAGATTTTATGTCACGTGTAGGTAAAAAGCCAATTGCTCTGCCGAACGGGGTTAAGCTCCTGATCGGCGACGGGCTGCAGGTAGAAGGACCGAAGGGAAAACTTCTGGTTCCGATTCCCAAGGGCATCTCGGTGGTCAACGATAACGGTACGGTGCAAATCAATCGCGAGACTGATAAGCAAGCTGGCCTACATGGTTTGACACGGGCGCTTGCGGCGAATGCGATTACCGGAGTTTCGACCGGATGGACGCGCGAGCTGGACATTGTCGGTATCGGTTATCGTTGCGACGTCAAGAACGGCATCGCGACGTTTTCGCTTGGCTATAGCCACTCGATTGAGTATCTATTGCCGGTCGGTGTCGAGATGACAGTCGAAAAGCAGACGCACATCGTGTTGAAGAGCCATGACCGCCAGTTGGTGGGCCAAGTTGCCGCAAATATGCGCGCACTGCGTCCGCCAGATCCATACAAGAACAAGGGCGTCCGGTTTACGGGCGAGGTATTGCGTAAGAAGGTCGGCAAGAGCGGTGCCGGCGGCAAAGGCAAGTAAGCGAGGTCAATGAGATGAAATCAAACGTAAATCGCGACGAAGTACGCCGCCGGATCCACACGCGAATCCGAAAGCGGGTCAAGGGATCCGCCGAGCGTCCGCGCTTGGCTGTGTTCCGCAGCATCAATCACATCTATGCCCAGGTCATTGACGACCGCAGCGGTCGCACCTTAGCTTCGGCCTCGAGTGCCGAGAAGAGCGCAACGGTAACCACTGGCGGCAACGTCGACGCGGCCAAGACGGTCGGCAAACTGGTTGCCGAGCGGGCCAAAGCGGCCGGGGTGAACGCGGTCGTGTTCGATCGCGGCGGGTTTTTGTATCACGGCCGGGTGAAGGCTTTAGCCGACGCCGCGCGCGAAGGTGGACTTGAGTTTTAGGTAAGGCCGGTAAGGAAACAAGCATGGCAACACACGGAGTTAAGAAGGTAGACGCGAGCGGCCTGAACCTCAAGGAGCAAGTCGTATCGATCAACCGCGTCACCAAGGTCGTCAAGGGCGGTAAGAACATGAGTTTTGCCGCGCTGGTTGTGGTGGGCGACGCTGAGAAGCGCATCGTTGGCTACGGAACTGGCAAAGCAAAGGAAGTCCCTTCCGCTATCAAGAAGGGAATCGAGGCGGCCAAGAAGAATCTGCGTCAAATCAATACGCTTCCGACGACGATTCTGCACCAGGTGCAGGGGCGCTTTGGCGCGGGCTCGGTGATGTTGAAGCCCGCACCGGAAGGTACTGGCGTGATCGCCGGCGGACCGGTGCGCGCCGTCATTGAGAGTGTCGGGATTCCGAACATCCTGACCAAGAATCTGGGATCGCGTAATCCGCACAACGCGGTGAAGGCGACTGTGAACGCGCTCGAACAATTGCGCGAAAAGGCCACCATCGCAGAGATGCGCGGGCTGGCGATCGATAAGCTGTAGGCGGGAAGAAGGACTCAAATGGCTGAAAAAACAATCAAAATCAAGCGGATCGGGAGCCCGATCTGCTGCCCGAAGACGCAAAAGGCCATCCTGCTGAGCCTGCAACTGAAAAAGATGAACCGCATTGTGGTGCGGCCCGACACCCCCGCCTTCCGCGGCATGGTGTTGAAGGTTCCCCACTTGTTGGCCATCGTCGAATAGTAGTCGAGGAATCGAGAGAAGAGCGATGAACTTAAGCAACCTCCACCCGCCAGCCGGGCAAAAGCAAAAAAAGCAGCGTATCGGCCAAGGCATGGGCTCGCGGCGCGGCAAGTTTTCGGGACGCGGTGCCAAGGGTGCCAAATCCATCAGTGGTTATTCGAAGATGCGCGGCTTTGAAGGCGGCCAGATGCCTTTGCATCGCCGTATGCCGAAGCGCGGATTTACGAATCCTTTCCGCGAAGAGTATGTGGTGTTGAACCTGAGCCGGCTGGAGAAGCTGGAGGGTTCCGACTTCACACCCGAGACCTTAAAGGCGGCAGGGGTGTTGAAGAAGCTCGAAAAGGGCTTGAAGATCCTGGGCACCGGCGAAATCACACGTGCCATCAAAGTGACGGCGCACCAGTGCAGCGATGCGGCCAAGGCGAAGATCGAAGCTGCCGGCGGCAGCGTTGAGATCATCCCACCGTTCGTTCCGGCACCGATCAAGAACCCCAAGCGCGACGCCGCGCTGCTGCGTAAAGCAAGCAAGAAGAAGTAGTAGCAGTCCCCTTAAAGGATCGACATAGAAACCCATGAAGTTCTTCGAAGCCTTCGCCAACGTGTTCCGGATCCCCGATCTCAGAAATCGGATCCTGTTCACGCTCGCCATGCTGGCCGTTTACCGGCTCGGCGGTCACATCCCCACACCGGGGATCGACGCAAATCGGCTTGAGGAGTACTTCAAGCAGAACGCGGGCGGCATCTTCGGATTCTTCGATCTGTTCAGCGGCGGAATGTTCCGCCGTTTGACCATTTTCGCGTTGGGCATCATGCCCTACATCACCTCTTCGATTATTCTCCAGTTGTTAACGGTTGTGGTACCTACGCTTGAGAAGCTGTCGAAAGAAGGCGAGATGGGGCGGCGCAAGATAACGCAGTGGACTCGCTACGCCACGGTGGTGTTGGCGCTGATCCAATCCTTTGGCATTGCGACGGCCCTGCAAGCGGCAGGCACCTCCGGTGGCGGATTCGTCCTCAACCCAGGCATCGGCTTTATCTTGATGACGATGATCAGTTTAACGACCGGCACGGCTTTCATCATGTGGCTGGGCGAGCAGATTACAGAACGCGGCATCGGCAACGGGATGTCGCTGATCATCTTCACGGGCATTGTGATTGGCTTGCCTCGCGCGATGGAAGAGGTCTACAACAATGTGTTTGTGACCCGGCAGTGGAACCCCCTGCAGATGATTCTGATTTTGGTCATGATGATCGCGGTGATCGGCCTGATTGTCCTGGTGGAGCGCGGTGAGCGCCGCATCCCAGTGCAATACGCCAAACGTGTGGTGGGCCGCCGTGTCATGGGTGGACAGCAGACACACCTGCCGTTGAAGGTGAATGCCGGCGGTGTGATCCCGGTGATCTTCGCGCAGAGTTTGCTGACCTTCCCGCAGAGTTTTTTGCAGGTGGAGTGGATCAAGAACAATCGCTGGGTATCTGGCATTCTTGAATCCATCGGCCACACACAGCCGCTGTACTTTATCTTGTACACCGCGCTGATTGTATTCTTCTGTTTTTTCTACGTCTCGATTATCTTTAACCCGAACGAAGCTGCGGACAACATGCGCAAATTCGGGGGCTTTATTCCGGGCATCCGCCCGGGCAAGAACACGGCTGACTACATGAATCGTATCCTTACCCGGATCACGGTTGTGGGTGGTTTGTATCTTGCACTGTTGAGCCTACTGCCGGAGGTTATGATCTCCGGTATCAAGCTGCAGCGGTTGCCGTTGATCGGAAACTGGATTGATTCTTCGGGTCCGCGCTGGCTGCTTGACGGGTTGGGAGTCTCTTTCTACTTCGGTGGAACGTCGCTTTTGATCGTTGTCGGCGTGGCGATGGACACGGTGAATCAGGTGGAGGCGCAGTTGATCATGCGTCACTACGAGGGCTTCACTCCGAAAGCGGGCCGAATTCGGGGCCGCCGGAGCAGCGTCTAAGGTTTGCAAGATGCTCAAGCCCCGACGGTGCCCACTGCGATTGTCCTCTTTGGACCGCCGGGATCGGGAAAAGGCACGCAAGCCAAGCTGCTGATTGAAAGGCTTGGGCTGCCTCACGTTTCTACCGGCGATATGCTTCGCGAGCATATCCAACTGGGAGACGCGTTGGGGTTGGAAGTAAGAGAAGTGATCAAGGCTGGCAACTTGGTGCCCGATCATCTGGTCATTCGGTTAGTCGAAGACCGGCTGTTACGGCCTGATTGTTTGGCTGGAGTTTTGTTGGATGGGTTTCCGCGAACCATCGATCAGGCCCGCATTTTAGTGGGCATGGCCGAGGTGCGCGGTTTTCGCCTGTTGGTAATCCACTTGAAAGTGGACTATGATGTGATTACAGCTCGATTAACGGGCCGACGCATCTGCCCTCAGTGTGGAACCCTTTACAACATCCGCTTGAAACCGCCGATTGTGCCTGGACGGTGCAATATCGAGGGTTCGAGATTGATCATTCGTGAGGACGACAAGGAGTCGGTCATTCGGCAACGCTTGGTTGCATATGACGCGCAGACGATGCCGGTGTTGCAGTATTTCGCCGAGCGTGTGAAGTTTTTTGAGGTGGACGGTAGCAACCGGAAGCCGGAAGATTTGTCGGACGAGATCGTGAACTGGATTCAGACTACCGCGCAGGATAGGATCGGGCAGAACGCCAACCCGTTAGACGGGAAGGCAGACTGATGGCGATCATTCGCAAGAGCCTCTCTGAGATCGAGAAGATGCGAAAGTCCGGTTTGCTGGTCTATCAGATTTTGAGTGAGCTTTCCAAGATGGTAAAGGAAGGTGTGACGACGATGGAGTTGGAGATCGTGGCTGACCGGTTAATCCGCGACGCCGGTGCCAAGCCGGCCTTCAAGGGTTATTACTCGGAGGCGGCGGGAACAAAGTTTCCATACTCACTCTGTACGTCGGTGAATGAAGTTGTGGTCCACGGGATGCCGTCATCCAAGCGCCAGTTGCGCAAAGGTGACATTGTCTCGTTGGACACAGGCTTGCAGTTGAATGGCTACTTTGGCGATTCGGCGGTGACGGTGGCTGTCGGTGAAATCCCGGCGACTACGCAGAAACTGTTGGCGGTGACCAAGGAAGCGCTGGAGTTGGCAATCCAGCAAGCGCAGCCGGGCAACCGGTTGTTCGACATCAGCCGCACGGTGGAAGAGTATGTTTTGCGAAACGGTTTTACGGTGGTCCGAGAGTTTGTGGGCCACGGGATCGGGACCAAGTTGCACGAGGAGCCGCAAGTACCTAACTATGTGGACCGGCAGCAAGAGAATCCGAAGTTGAAGGAAGGCATGGTCATCGCGATCGAACCGATGGTAAACCAAGGTCAGCCGGAGACAAACGTGTTGAGCGACAAGTGGACAGCTGTGGCGACCGACGGGAAGCCCTCGGCGCACTTTGAGCATGTTGTGGCAATCACGGCCGATGGGCCGTGGGTGTTGACAAGGCCGTAGGCGATGGCCGAGGAAGCCGCCGAAGGCGAAAAAGCCGTAGAGGCGAAAGTTTTGGAACTGCTCCCGCAAGGGGCGGTGAAGTTGGAGTTGGTCAGCCGGGCTCAGGTTATCGGGCATCCGGCGGGCGCCGCGAGGATAAACTTTGTGCGCCTGAGGCCGAATGACCGGGTTTTGGTTGAGTTATCTCCGCACGATCAGTCGCGGGGCAGGATTGTGAAGTTACTGTCTAGTTGAAGTTACCGGCTTCAGAGCTGGTGAGCACGTGAAAGGCGAAGGAAAACGGCAATGAAGGTTCGTCCGTCAGTCAAGAAAATTTGCGATAAGTGCAAGGTCATCAACCGCGAAGGCGTGGTGCGCGTGATCTGTTCCAACCCGAAGCATAAGCAGCGTCAGGGTTAGTGAGTACCGGAAGAAAGATTTAGGAGAGCGAAACAGTTATGGCGCGTATCGTTGGCGTAGACCTCCCGGCCCGTAAAAGGGCATGTATCGGGCTCACGTATATTTATGGCATTGGCAACACCCGGGCACTTTCAATCCTGCACCGTTGCGAGATCGATGCAAATAAGAAGATTTCCGAGCTAAGCGAAGAAGAAATCAACAAGATCCGCATCCTGCTTGAAAACGAAGGTTCGATCGAAGGCGACCTCCGCAAAGAGACGTCGATGAACATCAAGCGTTTGATGGAGATGGGCAGCTATCGCGGATTGCGCCATCGCCGTGGCCTGCCGGCACGCGGCCAGCGCACGCACACCAACGCGCGTACCCGCAAGGGACCGCGCAAAGGCACCGTGGCGAGCAAGAAGAAGGTTGGCAAGTAAGGTCCTCGAACAGGATCTGAAAAGGAATCATCATGGCCAAGGCGCAAGCGAAAAGCAACAAGAAAAAAACATTCAAGAAGAAAGAGCGCAAGAGCATACCAGTTGGACTGGTTCATGTTCAGGCCTCTTTCAACAACACCATCATCACGATCACGGATCCGATCGGGAACGTTTTGAGCTGGAGTTCTTCCGGTTCGCTCGGTTTCCGCGGGTCGCGCAAGGGTACCCCGTTTGCCGCGCAGCAGGCGAGCCTCACGGCGGCCAACAAGGCGAAGGACAACGCGGGTTTGCGGATGGTGGACGTGCGCGTATCGGGACCGGGCGCGGGCCGCGAGTCGGCTGTGCGCGCGTTGGGCAGCGTTGGCATCGAAGTGCGATCGATCCGGGACACGACCCCGATTCCGCACAACGGTTGCCGTCCGCCGAAGCGCCGTCGCGTGTAGGATTTCAAGTTTTTGGTTGGATGGAACAAGCAGGAAGAAGCTCACGGGCGTAAACTGCACCTGTTCTGGAGTTAGTGGAACTTAGGTAATCAGGAGAAAGCAAGACTCAATGGCTCGTTATATTGGCCCAGTTTGCCGGCTATGCCGGCGTGAGGGCATGAAGCTCTTTTTGAAGGGCGAACGTTGTTACACGCCGAAGTGCGCGATCGAAAAGCGTAACTTCATCCCTGGCCAGCATGGTCAGGCGCGTGCGAAGAAGATCCAAGGGTATGGCCTCCAGTTGCGCGAGAAGCAGAAGGCTCGCCGTTATTACGGTGTGCTCGAAGGCCAGTTCCGCAACCTTTTCGAGAAGGCAGTGGGCATGAAGGGCGTCACGGGCGACAACATGCTAAGCATGCTCGAGTCCCGTTTGGACAGCGTGGTTTTCCGCGCTGGCTTCGCCACCAGCCGCGCCCAGGCCCGCCAGCTAGTACGGCACGGACACGTGAGTGTCAATGCCCGCCGCACCAACATCCCATCTTTCCAGGCCAAGCCTGGCGACGTGATCGAAGTGGTCGAGAAGAGCCGCAAGGTGTCTACGATCATTGCTTCGCGCGACGCCACGGCGCATTATCCCTCACCCAATTGGCTCGACGTGGACCGCGAGAATTTCAAGGCGCGTGTCATCCAGGCTCCGAAGCGCGAAGACCTGGTGCAGATTCAACTCAATGAGCAGTTGATCGTCGAGTTGTACTCGAAGTAATTGGCGCAACTCAGAATTCATCGTTAAAAATAAGGAGGCGCATGTTTCGAGGTTTTCAAAAGCCAAAGCGTCTGGTTGCCAATACGGAAACATTGAGCGAACGGTACGGTATGTTCACGGCGCAGCCGTTCGAACGCGGGTTCGGAACCACGATCGGAAACGCATTGCGTCGCGCACTGCTGAGCTCGATCGAAGGTGCCGCGATCACAGCCGTCCGGATCGAGGGAGTGGCGCATGAGTTTTCGCCCATCCCCGGCGTGGTAGAGGATGCCACAGACATCATCCTGAATTTGAAGCAAATCCCCTTTAAGATGGCTGGGGAAGGAATCAAGACGGTACGTCTGACTTCAGACGACTCGGGCGAGGTCTTGAGCGGCGCAATCGAAACGGATAGCGACGTCGAAGTGCTGGACCGCAACATGCACATCGCGACAGTGAGCGAAGGCGGGAAGTTGACGATCGAGATGCGTCTGAAGATGGGCCGCGGCTACATGAGCGCGGATCGCAACTTCGACGAGGACCTGCCCTTGGGCTACATTCCGATCGACTCTGTGCACTCCCCGGTGCGCAAGGTGAATTACAACGTCGAGGCCGCGCGACTGGGCCAGATGACGGACTACGACAAGCTCACGCTTGAGGTGTGGAGCAATGGCGCGGTATCGCCAGCCGACTCGATCGGCATGGCGGCCAAGCTACTGAAAGACCACATGACGATCTTCGTCAACTTCGAGGAGACTCCGGAGTCGGTCGAAGAGCCTGTGGAACGAGCCGTTGGACAGATGAATGAAGTACTCAACCGCTCTGTGGAAGAGCTGGAGTTGAGCGTTCGGTCGTACAACTGCCTCAAGAACGCCAATATTCAGACGATTGGCGACCTGGTTCAAAAGACCGAGGCCGAAATGCTGCGGACGAAGAACTTTGGGCGCAAGTCGCTGAACGAGATCAAGGAAATCCTCGGCGGATTGGCACTTGGTTTCGGCATGAAGATCGACGCCAGTGGGCGGCTGATCGCGCCTCCTGGTGGAATCTCGATGGAGCCGTTGCCCCTGGGCGACGACGATCTCTAACCGAGACGACCTCTAAACGAACGGATAAGTGAGAAGGAAAAGAGAGTATGAGACATCGTAAAGCAGGTTATCGGCTTCAGCGGGACGTCAGCGCCCGCCGGGCACTGCTCCGGAATCTAGTCACTAGCGTCGTTATGGATGAGCGCATCGAGACGACGATCACCAAGGCGAAGGCAGCCAAACCCATTGTCGAGAAGATGATTACTCTCGCCAAGGAAGGCACCCTGCACTCCCGCCGGCAAGCGGCCGCCTATCTGATGACGCCGGAGAGCGTCAAGAAATTGTTCGACAAGCTGGGACCTCGCTTCGGTCAGCGCAATGGCGGTTACACGAGGATCATCCGCGTGGGCTTCCGCCAGGGCGACGGAGCGGAGACGGCGATGCTTGAGCTGGTGGGTAGCGAACTAGTTCGCCGCGCCGCCGATCGCGCCAAACGCCGCGAAGACAAGCTCAAAGCACTGCAAGAGGGCCGCGAGCCGGGCAGCGAAGGCGACGAAGCGACAAGCTAAGTCGTTTTAGAACCAAGTTAGTCAGTGAAATGGGCCAGTCCTTCGGGGCTGGCCCATTTGGTTTTACGGTTGCTTCCACATGGGGCGCGCTTGATGTCTAAATCCGTCATTTGACCGCCACCAGCGTTCCCCTCTGCGGCTCTGACTGGAACACAACACTTCTAAAGTCCTCGAAGATCCTTCACAGCATGAGGCCGCGCCGTTACGCAGGCACAATATTTGCGAAGCCGCCGAAATATATCTTCTGCATATTCGCCAGCGGCTTCGCTTTCATCATCTTCGCGACCCGCGCATCCGCGAGTACCTTCTTCATCACACTGTTTCGATGGCTCTTGGATTTGAACTCGGCGACTGCGGCGGTCAAGACTTCGCTTGGCTGAACCTTGGTGATTTTGGCGAATGACTTGGACGATAGGGGACGGAGCCCTGAGAGATACTCTCAACACCTGGAGGAGTAGTCCGAAGGGCTCCGTCCCCCTGGGCCAAGCAGATCCGATGCGCCGTATGCCGCTGCTTGCGCGGCGCCTGCCGGTCCTTCTCAAGGATCCCGTCGATGACCGCCTTCAGCGGGCCGATCTTGGGCTCTTCCCGCTCCGCCTTCTTGCGCTCGGGCGGGATCGCATTGCCGAGCGCTTGCCGGATCATCCGCCGGTGCACTCCGTGCTTCCGCGCTAAGCCTTCTATCGTCTCCCCGGCCGCGTACTCCCGCCGGATCGTCTCGAATAACTCCAGCTTGGCTCTCCTTTGCATCCTGCCAGCCTGTCAAAACATGCCGGTCAGGGTCTTCAAAGGTGGGCCAAATCAAACCATCGAAGTGGGCCAAATCAGAGTAGCGAAATCAGTCAAATTAGCCTGTACGGAGAGATTGGACGAGGCACATCCCGAGACGCTACCTGTTGCCAGAGTTCTACAAGGAATGTCCGACATACGCGATAAGGCCGTAGGAACCGCATTTAGTTACGTAGAGGGGTTTAGAGAAGGAAGATCGGTTTGGTTCATGAAGTTGTATGGCGATTTCTTCTGGGTCGCGTTGGTCGGCAATACCGTAATGGACTACGATCGATCGACCCCCCCCCCTAGTGTTAGCAGCGGCCTACAGTAAGTCTTAAGGTTTAGGCCGTGCCGGCTGGATTACGCAGTCGGGTATTCGCGTTTTCCGTGGAAGCCAGGTTTCCGCAGAGGCGAACAAACGAATCAGGCAGACCACGACCCGACGGCGAACGGCAAAATGTATATATCAACAGAGAAATTTCTTGACAAGTACGCACTCATATTTTATATTTAGATTGTGAGCACTTTCACAAAGGAAAATTCTCAAATGCACATCACCCGATACAATCCGTTTGATTTTGCTGCCGCACAGGCATTCCGTTTGCTGGACGAAGCGCTACCGCGCTTGGCCGAGCCATCCGCGACGCGTCCGTGGACGCCTTCCGTAGACATTCTTGAGACCGAGAACGACTTGGTGATCCAAGCCGACTTGCCTGGAGTGAAACAGGAAGAGCTCGACATTCGCGTCGAGAACGGCGCGCTCAGCTTGAAAGGCGAGCGCAAGTTCGTCCAGAAGGAGAACGAGAAGGGCTATCACCGGATCGAACGTAGCTATGGCACCTTCAGCCGCACCTTTACGCTGCCCGACACCATTGCACCCGATGGCGTGCAGGCGAGCTTCAGGGATGGGGTTCTGACCGTCACGCTACCGAAGAAGGAAGTCGCCAAGCCCCGCCAGATCAAGGTGGAAGTTAGCAACTAAGCGCGAGCTGCGGCGATCCAATAAACTAGAAGGGCGGGGGCAAAGGCTTCCGCCCTTTCTGCTGTCAGGAAAGGTGGACTGTGAAATCATGAACTCGATCAAGACCGTAGTTTTATTGGGGACGTTGTCGGGCTTCCTGCTGCTGCTGGGGCAAAGCTTTGGAGGCAGGCAGGGGCTATTGCTAGCTCTTGGCGGCGCGGTGCTGATGAACTTTTTCAGCTATTTTTTCTCGGAAAAAATGGCGTTGGCGATGTCGGGGGCCCAGCGCGTTAGCGGCGACGAGCACCCGGAGATTCACAGGCGGTTGGAGCCCATGGTGGCGCGGCTTACGCGCAAGATGGACTTGCCAATGCCGAGACTGTGGGTATTGCCGGAGGAGTCTCCGAACGCCTTTGCAACGGGGCGCAACCCGGCGCACTCCTCGGTTGCGGTGAGCGCGGGGTTACTGGAAGTGATGAGCGACAGCGAACTGGAAGCGGTAGTGGCGCACGAGCTTGGACACATCTTGCATCGAGACATATTGATCAGTTCGGTGGCTGCGACGATGGGCGCGGCAATCACGGGGCTGGCGCGCTTTGGGATGTTCTTCGGTGGCCGGCGCGACGATGAGGGCGAAGGGCACGGGGGAGGCATCTTCATGCTGTTTCTGGCCCCGATCGCCGCTCTATTGATCCAGATGGCGGTCTCGCGAACGAGAGAATTCTCTGCCGACGCTGCCGCGGCCAAATACACCGGATCGCCCGCTGGCTTGGTGAATGCGCTGCGCAAGTTGGATAGTTGGTCGCAGCGGATTCCGATGGAGGCCTCGCCGGCGATGTCGCATATGTATATCTTTCCGCCAATGCTGGGCGGCTTGGGCCGCTTGTTCTCAACGCACCCATCCACGGAGCAGCGTATCGCGGCGTTACTGGGACAGCACGCTTGAAGCGGCTCAAGGTTAGTCGGCGAGCGTCGCAACGAATTGAAGCCGGCCATGTCTGGGTCTACCGGGGGGAGATGCTGGATGCTTTAGACCCCGAAGCCCTTGATGAAGTGTTGCTGTGCGACGAACGGGGAAGGCTGCTGGGAAGCGCGTTAGTGGACCCAAAGTCCCCTGTGCCGGTGCGCCTGTATTCCCGCAAAGAGCAGGCTTTAGATGCTGAATTGTTGCGGACACGCCTAGGACAGGCGATCGACTGGCGACAGACCGTGGTGGCACCCGGCTGCACGGGTTACCGTTTGGTCTTCAGCGAGTCCGACGGCTTGCCAGGACTGATTGTTGACCGCTTTGGCAAGGCCGTTGCCATGCAGTGCACGATGCGCCATTACGTTGCGCACGGGCAGTTTATATTCGAGTTGCTTAGGGAGCAGATCGGCAGCATTGAGGCTGCGGTCATCGAGCAGGAAGGTACCCGTAGCTTACTCGGTGGCGTATCCGAATCTACCGCCGCGACTTATCAGTTGAATGATATCGAGATGGGCGCCGACTTGTTGAGTGGGCCCAAGACTGGCGCTTTTCTGGATCAACGTGAGAACTATCTGGCGGCGAGAAACTGGGCGGAACGGATTTGTCCAGGGGGCAGGGCTTTAGACCTGTATTCTTCATCGGGCGGCTTTGCGCTGCATCTGGCGCGGGCTGCCAAGCAGGTAGAGGCGGTGGATTCATCCCCAGGCAGTGTAAGGACGATCGGTGAAAACGCCAAACGGAATGGGGTCGAGAACGTGCGCCCGATCCAGTCGGATGTGAAGCAGTTCCTTCGTGGGCTGGGTCAGGCGCGGCGGCAATACGATTGCGTGGTGGCCGACCCGCCGGCCTTTGCAAAATCGAATCAACAAAAGAAAGAGGCGGAGCGCGCTTATTATGA
>JANXUM010000238.1 GCA_025356215.1 Bryobacter sp.
ATCGTGCCGTCGACGAGAGCGGCAACCAGGTGAGCGTCTTCGGCCGCCTGGGCTCGCGCCCGTTCACCCTCGAGGAGCAGCAGAGGATGTACCTGCGAAACGGCAAGGTGTATCGCGTGTCCAACGTCCCGCCGTCTCCGCCTACTCGTTGACGTTGACCTTGATGGCGACCTGGACCTGGACCCCACCGTTGACGTCGTAGCAGATTTCGAACATGCCGTTGCCATTGGACCGGAAAGAAAGTTCGCTAACCGCCTGTACGGAGGGAGGTTCTAATGAGAACTGTGACAGAGAGCTTCTTGCGCTGTGCGCTGCTCATCGTCCCTTGGCTTGGTCCTTGGGCCTGGGGCTGTGGCTTGCTAGACACCAGTGTCTCAGCAGGCATTGACGATCCATCACAGTCAGAGACTGTACAACTGAGCGCATCCGACGTTCAAGTGATCATCGCGCAGGCGGCGAGAGAGGCGACGAAACTGGGCAAGTCCGTCACCATCGCGGTGGTGGATCACGAGGGCGTCGTGCTTGGTGTCCTGCAAATGGCCAACGCGCCGCCGACGACCACGCTTATGGGCTACGGCATGGGCGGCTTGGAGGGAATTTCCAGCGTGCCAACGGGCATGGGAATGATCGTCAACCTAGCCAAGCCGGCCGCAATTTCCAAGGCGGGCACCGCCGCGTTTTTCAGCACGCAGGGGAACGCCTTTACCACACGCACCGCCGGCTTCATCGTGCAGGAGCATTTTCCGCCGGAGGTCAATCCCTCACCAGGCGGCCCGCTCTTTGGCGTGCAGTTCTCGAATTTGCAATGCAGCGATGTCGATCGAGGGTCCGGGCGGAATTCGGCCGCGATGTCGAATCTTCCCCTCGGTCTTTCGGCGGACCCGGGCGGCTTGCCTCTGTACAAACTCAATCAAAAGAACATCCCCGTCGCCGTGGGAGGAATCGGCGTTGAAGGGGACGGGAGCTATATCCTGGACCAGGGACAACCCGACACGAAGCCGACGATCGAAGAAAGCATCGCCGCCGCCGGCACCTTGGGATTCTCTGCACCTGCGGCGATTCGAGGCGACAACATCTTCGTCGCAGGTTTTCAGTTATTGTTCGCCAATGCCGAGCCACTGGATCAACCGGCAGCCACTCCCGACGACTACCAGATGTTCGCGACGGCGGGCACGGTCCTCAATCCACCTATTGACGGAGGGCCTAATCCTTTTGTCACGCCCAGCCTCAACAACTTCAACAACGCGCGTGGTACCGTGCCATCGCTATTCGCCAACGGCTTCATGGATGGGACCTCGCCGGCCCACGGTGGCCTCACGAGCGGCGATGTCACCGGCATCATCAATGCAGCCGCTGCGCAAGCGGACCAGACGCGCGCCGCCATTCGACTGCCGATCGGCACTCCGGCCCGCGTCACCATCTCGGTGGTTGACGCGAGCGGCGCGATTTTGGGCATGTTTCGAACCCTCGATGCCCCCATTTTTGGCTTTGACGTCTCGGTGCAGAAGGCCCGCACCGCCGCCTTTTTCAGCAGTGCCTCGGCCGGGGAATACTTGAACGGGGCCGGCTTCGGGAACTACGTCATGGCCGCCGTCGCCGATCGCGTGTTTCTCAATGGCACAGTGGCCTTCTCGACTCGCGCTGTGGGATTCCTCAGCCAGCCGATCTTTCCACCTGGCGCCATCGCGCCGTTCAAAAGCGGTCCCTTCTCGAAGGCGCTGGGAACCTGGAGCGTCTTCAACACGGGGCTGCAGCTCGACATGTACGGCACGCCCGGCACGCCCACCGCCTATCTCTTGGCGAATCCAAATCCATGCAACGGTCCTACGCTGCCCGGTCTGAAGAATGGCATCACCATCTTCCCGGGCGGGTTCCCTCTATACAACAAAGGCGGAGAGCTCGTCGGTGCGATCGGCGTTTCCGGAGATGGAGTGGACCAGGACGATCTGATCGCCTTCGTCGGGTCGAGGGGATTCGAAGCGCCCACCAAGATGCGTTCCGACAAGGTCGTGGTGCGGGACGTGACGCTGCCCTACGGCCGCTTTCCGAGGAATCCCAACCTGTAGGATGCGCCGACAAGCTGCCTATTCCGCCTGCTGGTCGAGCAAGCTCTATCTGGGCTAGCGCCAATGCCGATCACTTAAGGGATTTTCCCGTCGGAGATTGATTCCCAGCCGATCGTTGAGCTCCCTTGCAGATTTTCTGAGAGCAGACAAGCTGAGCGGATTTCCCAGGAGTCCGCGATGCCCCCACGTACCAGCCTCAGC
>JANXUM010000246.1 GCA_025356215.1 Bryobacter sp.
TTCCCAGCGAACTTCGATCATGCCGCCAAAGGTGTCTAACTTCTGCAGTGGCGGATAGCTGTCAAAGTCTTCTTCTTGCTCACCCATTGGGTGAAGGCCGAAATCGTCCTCATGGGCACTCATCCCGTTCAGTATCCATCAGTTGCGCCTACATGCGAAGAGCCAACTGCCGTTTCCAGGATCAAGGTCGCTAGATCTGCGCTGAATCCGAGTCCACCCACAAACAAGAACCAAGTGAACCGATAGCAACGCATAAATCCAATTGTGATAAAGTTCAGACAGTCTTGCTTCCAGGAGCCCCGTTATGCCCAAATCCAGAATTCCCATCCTCTGCGCTATGTTACTAAGCGCCACCCTAGCCTTCTCCCAGACCTTCACCGGCAACATCACCGGCATCGTCACCGACGCCTCCGGCTCCGCCCTCCCCGGTGCGCAGGTCAACCTCAAGAACAACGCCACTAACGATTCGCGTAACGTCCTTACCAATGAGAACGGCCTCTATAACTTTCCTCAACTCGCCCCCGGCTCCTACCGCCTCGAAGTTCAAATGAAGGGCTTTAAAAAGTACCAGGTTGCCACCGTCAATCTCCAAACCTCCCAGGTGGCTGAAGTCAACGCCCAACTCTCCCTTGGCGACGTCAGCGAGAGCGTCCAAGTGGAAGCCGCCGCCGTCGGCATCGACACCCAAACGGCCAACAAAGAAATTACGCTCTCTACCGCCATGGTGGCCGAGCTCCCCGTTAACGCCCGCAACCCCTTCGTTCTCGTCCACGCCACTGCTGGCGTCACCGCCGTCCGCACCGGCGTCTCCGGTGCCACCACCGACCAAAACCACAATCGCTTCTCGCTCAACGGCGGCCGCGGCCAGGGCGGCCTTGTCCTCATCGACGGCGTCCCCGCCACCGCTGGCGATTGGGGCGGCCTGATCGCCGCTCCCGGCGTCGACTCTGTTCAGGAGACCCAAGTCATCCGCACCACCTTCGACGCCCAATACGGCCGCACCGACGGCGGCGTGGTCACCATGATCACCAAAGGCGGCTCCAGCAAATTCCATGGCCTCGGCTTTGAATACCTGCGTAACAGCCAGCTAGACGCCAACTCCTGGGCCAACAACCTCCGCGGCGTCGCCAAGCCCAGCTTCCAGCGCCACCAGTACGGCGGCAACTTCGGCGGCCCCATCGTCAACAAGTGGAACCTCTTCTTCTTCGGTGCCTACGAAGGCCTCCGCCTCGCCAGCCCCAACGTCAACATCTCCTCTGTCCCCACCGCCCTTGAGCGTGCTGGCAACTTCTCCAATACACGCAACGCCGACGGTTCCCTGTCTCCCATCTTCGATCCCTTCACGACTCGCGCCAACCCCAACGGTGCCGGTCTAGTCCGTGACGCCTTCCCCGGCAACATCATCCCCACCAACCGATTCGACGCCGTCGGCCAGCGCATCGCCAACCTTTACCCCACCCCCAACGTCACCGGCGACAACTTCACCAATGCGCGCAACTTCGCTCTCGGCGGTAAGTCCGTCACCCACAACGACCGCTATGACGGCCGCGTCGATTGGGCCAAGAGCTCCAAGTTCACGATGTACGGTCGCTTCACCAAGGCCAACCAACTGGACATCGCTCCTGAATTCTTCGGCAAGGGTGCCGACTCCAACTTCGGCGGCGAGAACCCCCGCCACTTCGCCTCCATTGGCCTCACCTACGTCCCCTCACCCACCCTCGTCATCAACGTCCTCGCCGGCCATGGTCGCTGGCGCGAAACTCAAATTGCAACCAGCCAGGGCAAAGGCGGCGCCATCACCGGCCTCCCTTCAGGCCTCCTTGCTCAGCTTCAGGCCACTACCATTCCGCAATTCGGCATCGCCAACTACGCTCAGATCGGCAACTCCCGCTACCTCAACTTCCCGCGCCAAACTGACACCTATCAGTTCAACGCCTCCAAAGAGATCCAAAGCCATAGCTTGAAATTCGGCATTCAGTACGACAGCTCCAAGCTCAACTCGACTGACATCAACAACGGCACCTTCTCCTTCAATCGCGGCCTCACCGCCGCGCAGCCCGACGCAACCGGCGCCAACATCGCAGTCCAAAACTCCACCGTCGCCGGCAATGCCATCGCCTCTCTCTTGCTCGGTGCTGGTGCCAGCGGTAGCATCCCGATCCAGAATCAGCCCGCCTACGTCCAGCCCATCTTCGCCGCCTATTTCCAGGACACCTGGCGCGTCACTCGCCGTTTTACCCTCAACTACGGAATCCGTCTCGAACACCAAGGCGGCCGCACAGAGCGTTATAACCGCATCAACTGGTTCAACACCACCGCCCCCAACGCCAGCCTCTCCTCCGCTTCCGGACGCCCCGTAGTCGGCGGTCTCGAGTTCGCCACCGACGGCAATCGCAATCTTCAACAGACCGACGGAATCAACCCCGCCCCCCGCCTCGGTATCGCCTACAAGATCACCGACAAGCTCGTCATGCGCTCCGGCATCGGTTACTATTTCCCCACCGCCTGGGCCACCCTGGCCGCGGTCGACGGCTACTCCACCACCACCTCTTGGATCTCCACCGTCGGCGGCGGCGGCCTTGTGCCCTCAAATCTCCTGAGCAACCCCTTCCCGGGAGGCCTCAATCAGCCCTTCGGCTCCTCGCGCGGGCTCAACACTCTCGCCGGAGAATCGATCACCGGCTGGCAGCGCTCGCGCCCCTCCGGCTATTCGATGAACTATAGCTTCGACCTCCAATACGACCTTGGTAAAGGTGCCGTCATTGAGCTCGGCTACATCGGCACCCAGGGCCGCAAGCTCCCCTACGGCGTCTCCCGCAATATGAATCAGCTCAACCCGACCAACCTCTCCCTGGGACAGAGCCTCAACGATTCCGTGCCCAACCCCTTCAGCGGCCTCTTCGCTTCGGGCACGATCAACGGCGCAACGATCCCCCGCTATCAGTTGCTGCGCCCCTATCCGCAATTCCAATCGATCAACACTTCCTCCGATACGCCTGGCACCTCCTCCAGCTATAACGCGCTTAACCTCAAGTTCCAGAAGCGCTTCAACAACGGCATGTCCACCCTGGTCACCTACCAATGGTCCAAGGCGATCGACAACGCTTCAGAAACCCAAGGCTGGGAAGTCGGCGACAGCTTCCGCAACTATTACGATCAGGCGATCGAGCGCTCCATCTCCGCCCACGATCTCCCGCAGAGCGTTGCCACCGCCTTCGTCTACGAGCTTCCCATCGGCCGTGGCAAGACGGTCGGTTCCGGCATGAGCAAGCTCGCCGACGCCGTTGTCGGCGGCTGGCAAGTCTCCGGCATCGGCCGCCTATCGAGCGGCCTCCCGCTCCAATTCGGCGCCCCCAACACCCTATCGGCCTATGGCTTCAATGTGGCCCGCCCCAACATTTCCGATCTGAAGGTCTTGGCCATCGACAACCCCACGCCCGACCGCTGGTTTAACACCGCCGCCGTCACCGCCCCCGCGCCCTTCACGATCGGCTCGGCAGCCCGCTGGGTCCCCAACGTCCGCTTCGGCCCCACGCGCAATCTCGATTTCTCCATCGCCAAAAACTGGCGCATTTACGAGAAGATCAAGCTCCAGTTCCGTGCTGAGTCTTTCAATCTGACCAACACGCCCCAATTCGGTCGCGCTAGCACGACGGTTGGCGCTGGCGACTTCGGCAGAGTCTCCGGCACCGCCCCCGGCGTCACGCCAAGAAACATCCAGGGCGTCCTGCGCCTCAGTTTCTGATCACCCTCTAAACTAAGAGTCGTGCTCAAGCTAATGCTCGTCGCTTGGCTCGCGCAGGCTCCTCAATCCGATCCATCCATGCGGCTGGGGCGCGACGCCCTGGCCGCTGGCCGTTTCGACGAGGCTATCGCCCACTACACCAAAGCGCTAAATGCCCAGCCAACAAACCCCGGCATCATGCTTAACCTCTGCATCGCCAATTACTCCGCCGCTCACTACCCCCAGGCCCTGCCATGGTGCCAAAAGGCCACAGCCCTCCCGCCCTCCGCCCTCTTCCTCGGCCTCACCCATCTCAAGCTCGGTCAGCCCAAGCTCGCCCTCGCCCCGCTCCAGCGCTTCCACGCCGCCCAGCCCACCAACCCAACGGGTCTCCTCGAGCTCGCCGACACCTACTTCGTCCTCGGCCAGCACGCCCAGGCCCTCCCCCTTTTCTTGAAGCTCAACACCCCCGAAGCCCAAAAGGGTGCCGCTCTCTCGCAAGCACTGATCCACCGCAACGCCAAACGCCACAAAGACTCAATCGCCGTCTACCGCGCCGCCCTCCAAGCCTTCCCCAACGATGCGCGCTTCGAGCAAGAGCTCGGCCGCTCTCTTTACCTCGATCACAATTACGATGAGGCGATTCCCCTCCTCGCCCGATACCATCTCGATCTCGAACTCGGCATCTCCCATCTCGATACGGGCGACTCCAACGCCGCCATCGCCGCGCTAACCCGCGTTCAAGATCGCCCCGAGGCCCAAGCCCCCCTCGGCAGTGCCTATCTCAAATCCGGTCAGCCCGAAAAGGCAATCCCCCATCTCATCGCCGCCGCTAAAGACGATACCGACGGAAGCATCCACCTCCAGCTCGCGCGCGCCTACCAACGCACCGGCCAACCCCAAGCCGCCGCCAAAGCACAAGCCAGATACGAGGCGCTCAGCAAGAAATGACCCCCCTCCTCATCTCCCTCCTCCTCGCTCAACAGATCCAATTCGAAGCCGTCCCCAACGCCATCGATTTCAAGCTCGAAAACTTCCCCAGCCCCGCCAAATTCCTCCCCGAAACCATGGCCGGTGGCCTCGCCCTCTTCGACTACAACAACGACGGCAAGATCGACATCTTCTTTGCCAACGGAGCCGACCTCGCCACCGGCAAGAAAGCCTCTAACCGCCTCTATCGCAACGACGGCAAATTCCGTTTCACCGACGTCACAGAAGCCGCCGGTCTAAAGGGCACCGGCTTCGCCTTCGGTGCCGCCGCCGCCGATTTCGATGGCGACGGCCACGTCGATCTCTTCATCCCCGCCTTCCCCAATAGCCAGCTCTTCCGCAATCTGGGCAACGGCAGATTCGAAGACATCACGTCGAAGTCCGGCCTCCAGTCCAGCAAATGGCCCATCGCCGCCGCCTGGCTCGATTACGATCAGGATGGCAAGCTCGACCTCTTCATCGTCAACTACCTCGACTGGTCCCCTACCAACAACCCCTGGTGCGGAGACCGCGCCAAAGACCTCCGCGTCTACTGCCACCCCAGCCGCTTCAACCCCCTCGCCAACAGCCTCTACCGCAACCTCGGCAACGGTCGATTCGAAGATGTCAGCAAGCAAACGGGTATCGCCCCCCACTCCGGCAAAGGCATGAGCGCCGCCGTCGGCCCCCAAGGAATTTTCGTCACCAACGACACCCTCCCCAACGCCCTCTTCCGCTACAACAAGCAAGGGGCCTTCGATCAAGTCGCCCTCGCCGCCGGAGTCTCCCTGCCCGATTCAGGCAAGCCCATCTCCGCCATGGGCGTCGACATGCGCGATCTCAACAACGACTCGCACGACGACATTGTCATCACCGCCCTCGCCCGCGAGACCTTCCCCTATTTTCAATCCGATGCCAAAGGCCAATTCACCGATGTAACGGACCCCACCCGCCTGGCCGCCCTCTCCGCCCGTTACTCCGGCTGGGGCATCGCCATCGCCGATCTCGATAACGATGGCTGGAAAGACATCGTCACCTGCAACTCCCACGTCAACGACCAAATCGAGGCCATCTCCGCCGACCGCTACAAGCTCCCCAACGCCATCTTCCGTAACCTCAACGGCAGGACTTTCACCTCCCAAGCCTTGGGCGACCCGCGGGCTCACCGCGGCTGCGCCTTGGCCGATCTCGACAACGACGGCCGCCTGGATTTGGTCGTCACGGTCCTTGGCGAAAAGCCCGAAATCTGGCGCAACATCAGCCCCCAGGCCAACTGGCTCGATATCGAAGCCCCCTTGGGCACAACCGTCACGATCGGCAACCAAACCAACACCGCCACCAGCAGCGTCGGTTACTCCTCATCCAGCCTCACCCCGATTCACTTCGGCCTTGGCAGCCAGAAAGTCGTCTCCCTGCTCATAACCTACCCCAATAACGGACCTATCGAAGTCCGCGACACCGTCCAAACCAACCAACGCCTGAAGTTGGCACCCATCGCTCCCCTAAAATAGATGCAACTATCTAAACTTTAATATGTGTTAGTGCTTGCCCCTGAATTGTAAAAGATTGTAAAGTCATGGGGGCCGCTCATGGCATACACCAGCAAATCCTTCCGTCTCCCCTCCCAACAAACCCTTTCCCTCTTCCTATTCCTACTCCTCCTTTATTCCGTCTTCCCCACTCGCAACCACTATTGGGACGGCATCGGTTTCGCTCT
>JANXUM010000249.1 GCA_025356215.1 Bryobacter sp.
TGAGTATCTGGCGCTCGCCCCCTTGAACCCGCTAAGCCTCTTGATCGCAGACCCGCCCGCCGCCAAATGAACCAGTTACCCGACCTCGCCTGCGCCTGCGCCACGCTGCGCCGGGCCACGAGGCTGATCACACAGATTTACGACGAGGAACTGCGCCCGCACCTTGAATCGTCGCAATTCGCGCTGCTGTCCGCGATTGAAAAGCTACCCGCCTGCAAGCAGGGCCTGTTGGCCGACGCTCTCGGTTACGACAAGACGTCGGTGTCGCGCAGCCTCACCCTGCTGCATAGGAACGGTTGGATCGAGCAGGCTACGGCGGATGACCGGCGCGAGCGGGGTTACAAGCTGAGCCGGGCCGGGGTGAAAGTGCTCTACGCCGCCCGTCCTGGCTGGCAACGCGCACAAGACCGCCTGCGCGCCGCCATGGCGGCAGACGAATGGACCGCCATGTGGCCCGTCCTGCGCGCACTCACCAACTCCGCCGCGAGGGCGCGTCGTTAGGTAAACACGCCGCGGATCGCCGTACCGCCAAAGTCGGTTAGCTTCTCTTGGCGCCCATTGTGCAGATACCAGAGCTTGTTCTGGTCCATGCCCAGCAGTTCAAGGATGGTGGCGTGGAAGTCTCGCATGTGATACCGCTCTCCGACGCCGCGCAACCCGAACTCGTCCGTCTCGCCAAGCGACCGGCCACCCTTTACGCCACCGCCCGCAAACCACATCGTGTAGCCGTGCGGGTTATGATCGCGCCCGTTGCCACTCTCCGACGTCGGCAAGCGGCCGAACTCGCTTCCCCAGATCACCAGCGTTGTATCGAGCAAGCCACGTTGCTTTAAGTCCTTCAACAGCGCCGCCACCGGTTGATCGGTGAGCCCGCACATCTTCTCGTGATTCGCCTTCAAGTGACTGTGCGCATCCCACTGCATGCTCACCGGACCGCCGCCGGAATACAGTTGCACAAAGCGCACGCCGCGCTCCACCATCCGTCTCGCCAGCAGGCAACGCATCCCAAAATCGTAAGTCGTCTTTCGATCGATGCCATACAGCTTGCGAATGTGCTCGGGTTCCTTCGAAATATCCACCGCCTCAGGCGCGCTGGTCTGCATCTTGAAAGCCAGCTCATAGCTGGCGATGCGCGCTGCCATCTCGTTGTCCCCCGGCGCGCTATCCACCGCGTTCATCTTCTGGATTAGATCGAGCGTACGCCGTTGCCGCTCGGGAGTGACGCCCGCCGGCGGTTTCAGATGCAGAATCGGGCTAGGCCCGCTACGTAACAAAGTACCTTGGTGTACTGCCGGCAAAAAGCCACTGCCCCAACACGGCGTACCGCCTTCGGGCGTACCCTCCGGCTGCGGCATCACAACATAGGACGGCAGGTTATCGCTCTCGCTGCCCAGCCCATAAGTCACCCAAGAGCCCATGCTCGGCCAGCCCATCAGGATGCGCCCCGTGTGCACTTGATACATGGCCGGAGCGTGCACGATGCTCTCGGTGTAGAAGCTCTTCACAAAGCAGATGTCGTCGACACATTCAGACAAATGCGGGAACAGACCGGAGACCGGCAAACCACTCTTACCGTACCGTTTGAACTCCCATGGCGAGGCGAGTAACGGGTTCGACCCATCGGTGAACTGCCCGCCCACCTTGCCAAAGCTCGGCGGCAAGGGCTGCCCTTCAAACTTCTTGAGAGCCGGCTTGGGATCGAAAGTGTCCATGCTCGACGGCGCGCCCACCATGAATAGGAAAATGACGCTCTTGGCCTTGGGCGCAAAGTGCGGGGCCTTGGCAGCGGCCATCGCCTCGCGCTGCATCAACCACTCGGCGGCCACCGCGCCAAAGCCGCCCGCCGAGGCGCGCAGCACGTTTCTACGGGATGTAAATGAAGTCATTGCGATTCAACATGGCCAAGGCAAAGTCCTCAGCCGTGCCGCCCTTCTTGAAGAATTCCCGCGCCGTCTCGCGCTCCACCGCCGTAGGTTCGCGGAACAACGCCAGCCGGTAGGCCTTAGCTACGGCGTCGCCAGTCAATCGCGCCCCAAAGGCTTTAGCCTGCTCTTGGATGAAGTCGCTATTGGTTAGCGAGAGGCTCTGCAGCGGGCTGGTGGAAGTCGATCGATCCGGGCAACTCGACATCGTGTCCGGCTGATCGAAGTTCGCCATCAGCGGCAACCGTACCGTGCGCTTATTGAGTAAGTAGACGCTACGGCGATACATCTCGCTTCGATCCTTCGGCAACGGCCAGAGGTTGTCCGGTTCGCCCTCCATAAAGATCAGGTCATAGACCTCGGGCTCGATTGGCGTCTTCACCGGCCTGCCGTACATCTTTGAGTTCAGCATCCCGCTGGTGGCAAGGATCGAATCGCGAAGCATGTCCGCATCCATCCTCCGCCGTTGGCTGGCTTGTTGCCGGTAGGCCGCGCTGGTCAGGATCAGGCGGTCGATGTGTTTCACGTCCCAGCCGCTGCCCACAAACTCCGTCGCCAACCAATCGAGTAACTTGACGTTTGTCGGCCGCGCGCCCAAGGTGCCGAAGTCGTTCATCGTCGCGACGATCCCCCGCCCCATGCGAAACTGCCAGATCCGGTTCACCATCACTCGCGCCGTCAACGGATGAGTGCCCGACACAATCCAGTTGGCCAGCTTCGCCCGCCGCCCGCGCGCTTCTTGTGAAAAATTGCCCAAGTCCGGTGCCAGCACCAGCGGCAAGCCGGCATCGACGCGCTGCTGTTTATACTTCGGGTCGCCAACCTTCAGGACATGCGTCTCGGCCGCCTCGTTTACGGTGTAGGCCGCAAAGGCTTGCTCAGCCTCGTCCGGAGCATCGAGCTCTATGGCGTGCAACTGCTTGCGCAGAGCTGTACGCTTGGCCTTCAGGTCCGGCGGAATGAGCGCCACCACTTCATCCCAAGTCGGATTGAGTTGGCGCTCAGCTTCCTTTCGCATCCGCTTTTGCTCTTCGTTGAGAGTGCTCTTGTCCAGGTCCAATACGGCTTGAAACTGAGGTTCAAGTTCTTTCCGCTTCTCTCGTTTGAACTGTTCAAGATAGGGCTTTTCGAGTTCCTTGACCGCGTCGTTGATCGGCTTCAGGCGAGCCATGTGCTCAGCCTTGGCGCGCTCGGCCCGCACCATCGCGTCGCCGTCGGCCAACTGCACCTCGCGAAATTGCGTTGCCGCCAGGACAGCCTGCAAGCGGTAATAATCTGTCTGCAAGATCGGATCGAACTTGTGATTGTGGCAGCGCGCGCACCCCATCGTCATCCCCAGCAGCGCCGTCGAGACGCCATGCGTCATCTCGATCAAATCCTCCTGGCGGTTCTGCTCCTGGTCTTGATTGCCGCCAACGACATGCCGCGGGCCCGCTCGCAGAAATCCGGTGGCGATCAGCGCCTCGGCGTTGCCTGGATACAACTCGTCACCAGCCAATTGTTCCCGCACAAAATCGCGATAGGGCTTGTTACCGTTGAAAGCGCGAATGACATAGTCGCGATAGCGCCACGATTGCTCGCGTTCCACGTCCAGCTCAAATCCATTTGTGTCGGCATAGCGCACGATGTCGAGCCACTTAGCGCCCCAGCGTTCCCCGTAACGCGGGCTGGCAAGGAGCCGATCCACTAAGTCTTTGTAACTTCCAACCGTGAACATCCACGGCTCAGGTGGCAAACCGGTAACATCCAACGCGACGCGCCGAACCAAGGACCGCGCCGGCAAAGCGGGCTGTTTGGCCGGCTCAAGGAAATCCACGGGATGGACGCCGTTCGGAACTCTAGTCCGCACCGGCTGCTGGAAGGCCCAATACGCCCGGCGCTTGGCCACCAGCGCCTCCTCTTTGGGGTCAACCTCAACACCCACCATGCTCGAGCAAAGCAAGAGAGTGAGGAAGATATGCCCATACCGGCGCATGTCCACGTAGATGCCATTGACGGCGACGCCCTCAGCCGACAGGCGCTGCACCTGTTCGACGCCACTTACACCACGCAACAGAATCTTGCCTCGATGCGCCCCCGCTTTGCCGATCACCCGCTGCCACGGTAGCTTGGGATCAAAGACCTTTAAGCTCCAGGCCACCTGCCGCGATCCGCGCGGAAAGCCCGCCGCCTCCGCCACCTGTCCGTAAGTGGCTACCTTGCCCTTGGGAATCTTCTTGACGAATTTTCGGATCTCATCAAACATATCTACGGCACCCGCGTAACTTCAATCTGATAGATCTTCGGCCACAACTTACCAGTTACAAATAATCGCTTTCCAGCGGCGTCCCAGGCGATGCCATTCAGAACGTCGACCTGGGCCCCGGCGGCGTCAGTAGGCGACAGAATCCCGCGCATGTCCACGATCCCGTTTACACGCCCGTCCGCCGGATTCACCCGCAGAATGTAATCCGTCTGCCACACGTTGGCCCAAATCTCCCCGTCGACATACTCAAGCTCGTTCAACTCGCCAACCGGCGCTCCCGCATTCTTCACGGTAATCCGCCGGACTTCCTTCAGACTCACGCCGTCCCACACCCGTATCTCCGCGCTGCCGTCGCTCATGAAAATGTGCTTGCCGTCCGTCGTCAGTCCCCAGCCCTCGCCGGGATAGGCAAACTTGCCGGTCTGCTTCATGGTCTTCCGGTCGTAGATAAACCCTTCCTGCGCCTTCCAGGTCAACTGTAGAATGCGTTCTTTCAGCACCGTGATGCCCTCACCGAAATACTGCCCGGGCACCTCCACTTTTTGCAGCACCTCACCCGTCTCAAGCCGCACCCGGCGCAGGCTGGACCGCCCGTTCAACCCGGTGCCCTCGTAGAGCGCCCCGTCGCGATATTCCAGGCCCTGCGTGAACGCGTTGCGATCATGAGGGAAACTTTTCACTACCTTGTACCGGTAACGAGCAGGCGCTTGTGGCTTCACAAACTGCGCCACTCCCAAAGACGCCATTGCAAGCGCCAACAAAATCGACAATCGCTTCATTAACCCAAAGATACACTAGACAAAGATGACCGAAGGCCTCCCCGTCTCAGAGACCCACCTGCTTGAAGCGCTGCAAAGAATATCCTCCGCGACGCCAATTGCCAATGCCGAATCGCTTCGCACTCTGCTGAGCTATCTCGTCCGCCAATCGATCGACCGGCCCGCGGACGCAATCAAAGAAGCGCAGATCGCCGCCGCCGTGTTCAACAAGTCCGAAGCCTTCGATCCTCGCCAGGATTCCACGGTCCGCGTCCAGACCTCGCGTTTGCGATCGAAGTTGCTCGACTACTATCGCGGCGAGGGCGCCACTGATCCCTGGATTCTCGATGTGCCCAAAGGCAGCTATGCGATCTCGATGCGTCGCCGGGAACCGGCGGCTGATCCGCCCACGCCAGCCGTGATACCCGCCGAACCGGTGCCGATGTCTCCGTGGCTCTATGCCGGCGCTGGCTTTGCGGCGGGTGCCCTCAGCGCTTGGTTGGCGATCCAAAGCATTCACGCGCTTTGACAAACACGGCTTGCAGCATTGGCATGGTCAGCCTCCCGGTCTGCGTGTTTTGCTGGCTGGGGTGATAGGAACACACGATAGGCGTAGGCGCGGGCAGCACAGCGCCGTGAGCGAATGGGAAGGCCCGGATGGGACCCAGGCCGCGCGCCTTCA
>JANXUM010000326.1 GCA_025356215.1 Bryobacter sp.
CGCTCTGGTGCGCTCCGGGAGATTGTTACTCCTATGCCACGTCTTCGAGTCATATTGCCGCCATCGTTGTGAGGCGGGCGATGGGGATGGAGATGGAGGATTACATGCGCAAACGGCTGACTGGTCCGCTGGGGTTTGGGACGTGGGGTTATGCGATGTATCGTCCGACGTTGAAGAGCGGGATCGACGCGGAGGGCAGGATGTTTCATACGCCCGGGGGTGGGAGCATTGCGGTGCGCGCGACCGACATGTTGCGGTTTGGATATTTGATGCTGAAGGAAGGAAGGTGGGGGAAGCAACAGATTCTACCGGCGGAGTTTGCGCGGATGTGCGGGCGGTCGACGCCGTATAACCCGCATTACTCGCACTCGTTCAACTTCAATGTGAATGACGATGGACATGTGGCGGGGGTACCGAAGGATGCTTATTGGAAGGGTGGATCGGGCGGATACGCGATCTATGTTGTGCCGTCGTTGGACTTAGTGGTTTATAAGTTGGGCGGGACCGAAGAGCAGTACGATCCGGCGCTGACCCGATTGCCGGTGAAGTATCAGTACGATGGGTCGCGGGAGGGGTGGAGGGCGACGCCGGTGGGGGATTCCACCGGGAAGACGCTGCAGATGGTGATCGGGGCGGCGGTTCGGTAGCCCGCGCCACGGCCCGTCGCCCGCTTATCGACAATTTTTGAAGATCGGCAAAGAGCGTGGTATCTTTGCGCGATGAGCACGAAGGTGGGTATGCCGCGGGGCGTGGTGTTGATGCTGGGCTTGGTGATTGCTTTGAATTACGTCGACCGGAGCAGTCTGGCGACGGCGGCGCCGATGATCCAGAAAGAATTTGGATTGACAAGTGCGGAATTGGGGTTGTTGCTCTCTGCGTTCTTCTGGGTCTACACGCCAGCACAGTTGCTGGGCGGGTGGTTGGTGCATCGCTTTGATGTCCGGCTGGTGTTGGCGGCAGGAGTATTGATCTGGGGGGCGGCGACGGCGGCGATGGGGCTGGCAAGTGGGTTTGTGTCGATGTTTGTATTGCGGTTGACGCTCGCCCTAGGGGAGTGTGTGACGTTTCCGGGGGTCCAACTGATTGTGAGCCGGAATGCGAGGACGGAGGAGCGAGGGCGGGTGAGCAGTCTGATCAGCGCGGGGCAAGGTGTGGGGCCGATGATTGGGACACTGCTCGGAGGTTGGGCTATGGCGGTGTTTGGATGGAGGGCGATGTTTGTGGGGCTGGGGGCAATCACAGTGTTGTGGTTGTGGCCGTGGAATGTGGCCTCGCGCGGGCGGATGCAGGTTGAGGCGGAGCATGAGGATGGGTTGCAGGTACCGTATCTGGCGATTCTGCGGAGGCGAGAGTTTTGGGGGATGGCGTTAGGGATGTTTGCGCTAAATTACTCGTTCTATTTTGTGTTTATTTGGTTGCCGTCCTATGTGGTGAAGGCTGGAGGTTACAGCTTGAGCGACATGGCGGGCATCGTAGCGGCTATTTACGGAGTGTATGCGGTCATGACGGCTTCGACCGGGCGGTTGGCGGACCGACAAATTGCCAGGGGGAGGTCGGCGACACGAGTGTGGAAAGGGATTGTGGCGGTGAGTGCGACCGGGCAATTATTGAGTGTTGCCGGATGTGCGTTTGTGGAACCGCGATTCGCGGTATGGCTGCTGGGTATGGCGGGTATTTTCTTCGGGATGGCTACGCCCGCCTTGTATACGATGACGGCAACGCTGCCGGGGCCGCGGGCGGGAGGACGGTGGGCGGGAGCACAGGCAGTGGCGGGACAGCTTGCGGGGATTATTTCGCCCATCGTGACGGGGGTGCTAATTGACCGGACCGGTAGTTACAACTGGGCGTTTCTGGTAGCTGGGACGGCGGGCATGATTGGCGCGCTGGGGTGGTGCGTTGTGGTTAGAAATGTGGAAGTGCTTGAGTGGGACGGCGACATTGCAATCACCGCACTGTGATGGTGCTGACGGGTGTCAGCGGGGCGGGATACGTTTGCATATTGTCTGTCATTGGAGACTCCTCGCTCGCACTAGTTTTCCCTCCGTCCATCAATTCCGATCGCGAGGAACACCTATTTGTTTGTTGGTATTGCTAACGGTCTAAGGACCGAGGCGGCTCTCGAGTTTCACGAATTGAATGTGGTGTTTGGCGTTGGAGATTCCCCATGGTTTGGACATTTGAAAACGGTCTGTGATCCAGGCGGTGGCCTCGGGGGAGGAGCGTATAGCGGCCAGAAGACTGGTGTCGATCCAGACCGCCCGGCTCTGCTGGTGGGTTGCCTCGATCAGGGAGGCGATGAGATCGAGATCGTCCGAATCGCCTGTTGTTTGCCGCCAAATCGTCTTTGGGTTGAAGTACTTCATGATCCAGTTATCGCAAGTGAAGTCCTTGAAGAGCACGAGTTCATCTTGCTTCCATACAGACTGCGTATTCATGGCCAAGTGGACGGGAGGCGTGGCTTCGGGCTTTGAATAGGGATAGATGTAAAACGTGAAGTTGGAGAGGGCCATACAGATGACGAAGGCCCGCATGGCGGGGAGGGCTCGGGCGGGGAGGCTGACTCCGATGAGGAGCACCAGCGCCGGTAGACAGAAGAGACGGTAGTAGGGATACTCTGTGAGCCAAAAGGAAAGGAAGCATAGATAGCCGAGAACCCAAAGAAGCAGGAAGCCGCGCGGACGGAAGGGTAGGGCCGGGGCGGGCGCGGATGTGGCCTTTGGAAGTTGCCACAGTTGGTGGAGTAGATGCGCAACAGCGGCCAGGAGGATGGGGGTGAGGGTCCAGAGCAAAGGCTGGCTAATGTATTGGGTGGCGTTCTTGATTTTGCCGCCGAAGAAGAGGCGGACGAGGCTGCGCGCGTTTTCGACAAGACTGTCGCCGAGCGCGCGTTGGCTCAACACCTCATTCGCGTTGGAGGTGAGCCAGGCGAGAAAGTGGTGAAGGGAGGGGGCACCCTTTAGGACGTAAAACCAGACGATGAGGTAGCTGGCGAGGACCGGCAGGCCGGCGGCGAGAAGGTAGCGTAGGCAAGCGGCGCGACTGCGGGTTTGTCGCCATACGGCGTAGAGGGCGGCGGGGAGGAACAAGATCGCGATCTGGTGCAGCAGCATGGCGAGAGCGTGGAGGAGCGCGGCGGGGATAACGCGGCGTCCGGAGGTGAAAGTCCAGGTGGCGAGTGAGAGGAGGAAGACCGGGGGGATGTAGGTGTCGACGTCGGTTGAGAATTTCCACCAAGTGGCGGATAAGGCCATGAGCAGAGTGGCCCAGAGGCTGAGTTGGAGATTGGCGGTCCAGCGCCGGAGCAAGGTGAAGATGAGACAACAGGTGGAGGCGCTGAGGAGGCAACTGAGGGCGGTGAGAATGTCGTGGGCGCGGATTTGAGGGAAGAGAGATAGGAGAGGGCGGTAGAGGAGATATCCGAGGAGGTTGTGGAGAAGATGATTGGGGTTGTAGTAGACGCGGGGGAGTGGGGTAGCGGAAGGGGGGTTGAGAATGAAGCCGGTGAGGTCTTGGGGAGTGCC
>JANXUM010000346.1 GCA_025356215.1 Bryobacter sp.
CACCCTCGAAGGCAAGAAAATCCACTACACCAGCACCGGCACCGGTTCCCATACCCTAATCCTGATCCATGGCTGGGCCTGCGATTCCACCTTTTTCTCTGAACAAATCAAAGACCTCTCCTCCACCCACCGGGTCATCACCCTCGATCTCCCCGGCCACGGTCAATCCGCTTCCTTCGATAAGCTCAGCATCGACCTCTTTGCCCGCGCCGTAGAAGCGGTCCGCTTGCAGGCCAAAGCCGCCAACCCCATCCTCATCGGACACTCCATGGGCGCTACTGTCGCCCGCCAGCACGCCCGTCTCTACCCCAAAACCGCCGCCGCGCTCATCCTTCTGGACGGATCGATTTTTCAACTTCCCCCCGGCGAGCAAGATCGCGTACGCTGGTCGGAATCCATCGCTAATCTCGCGAAATCCTTCGGGCCCGCCAATGAGAAGGAGGCCCGCGAGCGCTCCGTCAGCGTCTTTCTATCCAACATGTACGGAGACAACACCTCGCGGGAATTGCGAATGCAAATTCTGCGCAAAGTGCTCGCTACTTCTCCCTCAACCGCCCAAGGCGCAATGCTCGCCTTTGCCGACCTGAGCCTCTGGCGCGAAGACCCACTCGACCTCCCCGTCCTCGCCATCCGCGCCGGCAAACAACAACCCCCTCGCGAAGCCGATTACCTCAAGGGCCTCTTCCCCCGCTTACAATACAAGTTCATGCCCGGCGTCAGTCACTTCCTTATGCTTGAAAAACCAAACGAAGTGAACGCCGAAATCAACATCTTCCTCAGGAGCAACAACCTTTAGCCATGTCACTCATCCTCACCTGGATCGCCAGCGCCATCGCGCTCTACGTCGTCACCCAGTTTGTCCCCGGCGTCCACGTCTCCGGCGTCCAAGCCACCCTCATCGCAGCCCTCGTCATCGGCCTGGTCAACGCAACCTTGGGAAACCTGCTGAAACTGCTCACGCTCCCCATCGGCTGCCTCACTCTCGGACTATCCAGCCTGACCATCAATGCGCTGATGTTCCTGGTGGCAGCCAACTTCGTGCCCGGCTTCCACGTCGACGGCTTCATCCCCGCGTTGATCGGTTCGATTGCGATGTCGATCGTCACCGGCGCACTGCACTTTGTCCTGACCGCCGTATTCGGCAGCGGCGATAAAAAGGCCTAGTGGTGGTTGAGTGACCGGGCCATCGCCCGCAGCCCACTACTCATCCGCGCTTCGTCGCTTTCGCCCTCAATCATCCGCACAAACACCGGTACCAGTTCCGGATCGCGCCATCCCCGGCCCACTTCATCCTCCAGCATCCGGCAGGCATCGCTCGCGCTCTGGGCCCGCTTATACGGGCGTTCGCTTGTCAATGCGTCAAAGACGTCGGCAATTTGCAAGATCCTCGCCAGCAGCGGAATCTGCCCACCGCGCAAGTTATCGGGATATCCAGTACCGTCCCACTTCTCATGGTGATGCCGGATCACCGGCAGCACCGCTTCCAGGCTCTTCATCGGACGGCAAATCTCCTCGCCCCGCGTCACGTGACTCCGCATCACGTGCCACTCCTCCGCCGTCAATTCGCCCTTCTTGTTCAAGATCGAATCGGGAATCCCAATCTTGCCAATATCGTGTAAGTACCCGCCTCGATGCAACGCCAATAGGTCGTTGCGCCCCAATCCCAAACGAATCCCCAACTCAACACTAAAGTACGACAAGCGTCTGCAATGGTCGCTCGTGCACTTATCGCGCTCCTCGACGGCTTGCGCCAGAGTGAACAGAATGCTCTCCACCTCGTCAAGCGAGTCCAGCGCGGCTTTGTGACGCAGCATCGACTGTACCCGTGCCCGCAACACATTCGGGTGCGCCGGCTGCAACAGATATTCGTCGGCCCCGCTCGTCAATCCATCCACCTCATGCTCGCTGCCCTGCACACTAGTCAGCATCAGCACCGGCAACAACTGCGTCGCGCGCTCCGACTTAAGCTTGCGGCAGAATTCCATGCCGTTCAACTCCGGCAAGAACATGTCGCAAATTACCAGATCGACACGCTCGCTCCTCAGAATTTCAAATGCTTCGCTCGGTCGCCGCGCCTCAAGGAATCTGGGCGCAATCGAGCTCAACGTCGCCTTCACTACCCGCCGGTTCAATTCCGTCCCGTCCACGATCAAAACCGTCGGCGGAGTATCCAGAACCGTAAACAGTTCGACATGCTCTCCGATCGCGGCTAAGGGCGCGGTAGTAGTGAGGCTAGCCATTCCTTCTATCTAAATCGGGTTGACCCGGCCAATCCATTAGCAAAACTACGCAGAAAAAGTACTAGTATGAGGTGTCTATGACTCGTTTTTCTTCAATCCTTCTCTTGGCGGCCCTCTTGGCCCCGGCCCAAACCCTGACCAAAGGCGAGCGCGAGCGCGCGATGAGCGAGCTCCATGCGTCGCGCAAAATGCTGATCGACGCCGTCGCCGGGCTCAGCGAAAAGCAACTGAACTGGAAGTCCACTCCCGAGCGCTGGTCGATCGCCGAAGTCGCCGAGCACCTCGCCCTCACAGAAGACTTCCTCTTCGGCCTCTACAAAAGCGTCGCCGCGTCCCCCGCCGACCCTGCCAAGACCTCGGCCGTTAAGGACGAAGATTTCATGAAAAACATGCGCGACCGCAGCCAGAAGGCCAAAGCGCCCGAAGCCGCGACCCCGAAGAAAACCTTCGCCAACACCGCCGCCGCTGTGGCCGCCTTCAAAGAGCGACGCGACGCCCACATCCTCTACGTGGAAACAACCCAGGACGACGGCCTGCGTCACAAGCTGGTCCCCAACTTCGGCATGGACGGCTATCAGGTTTTCCTGATGATCGCATCGCACACCGAGCGCCATTGCGCCCAGATCGCCGAAGTCAAAACGACGGCTGGCTACCCGGCCAAGTAACCACCGCGCAGGGCACTACAAAAACAACGGCGCGGCCACCAGCGTTATCGTGCTCAGCAGCTTAATCAGCACATGCAGCGACGGCCCGGCCGTATCCTTGAACGGGTCGCCCACGGTATCGCCCACCACGCTGGCCTTATGCGCGTCAGAGCCCTTCCCGCCATGATGCCCAAGCTCGATGTACTTCTTCGCATTGTCCCAGGCCCCACCCGCGTTGTTCATAAACGTCGCCATCAGGATACCCGTGATCGTACCCACCATCAGCATCGCCGCCACAGCGCAAACGCCCATCGGCGTCCCATCCGCTGCCGGTGGCAACTGCTTAAAAATCAACCCCACAATCACCGGTGCCAGCACCACCAACGCACCCGGCAGAATCATCGCTTTCAACGCGCCTGCCGTTACGATATCGACGCACTGGCCGTAATCCGGGTCGCTCGTCCCCTGCATAATCCCAGGGTTCTCGCGGAACTGCCGCCGCACCTCGTGAATCACCGTCTGCGCCACTTTGCCCACAGCCTGAATGGCCAACGAGCTAAACACAAACACCAACATCGCTCCCAACAACGCGCCGATAAACACCGGAACCTGCCCAATGTCGACGCTAAACGGAATGCTCTCAAACGGCTTGTCCAAGCGCTTGGCCAACACCAACTTCACCTCGTCGATATACGCGCTGAATAGCAAGAAAGCCGCCAAGGCCGCGCTGCCGATGGCATAACCCTTGGTCAATGCCTTGGTCGTATTGCCTGCCGCATCCAGCAAGTCCGTCCGATGCCGCACCTCGGGTGCTTGTTTCGACATCTCGACGATGCCACCCGCGTTATCGGTAATCGGCCCAAAGGTATCCATCGCCAGCACGTAGGCCGCGGTGGACAGCACGCCCATCGTCGCAATCGCCGTGCCGTACAAGCCGCTCGACAAACTGCTCACACCCGGCAGCGCCGCCTGCACGCCCAGCCAATAGGACCCGAAGATCGCCGCGCTAATCGTCAAAACCACTAAGCCCGTGCACTCCATCCCAATCGACAAACCGCTGATCATCGTGGTCGCCGGCCCCGTCGTACAGCTCTCGGCGATAAATCGCACCGGACGGTACTTATGATCGGTGTAATACTGCGTCAAAAATACAAATAGAAAGCTGGTCGCGATCCCTACAACGCCCGCGCCAAACAACCACAGATTCCCGCCGAGTAACTGCTGCACGGCTAGATAAAAGCCACCCACCGCAATCAGGCTCGCCACGTAGAACCCGCGATTCAACGCATTCATCGGGTCCTCGTCGCCCTTCAGTTTCACGCTAAAGACGCCGATAATGCTCGCGATCAAGCCCAGGGCGCAAGTGTACAGCGGAAACAAAATCCCCGACAAGCCAAAAATCTTATAGAGCGTAACGCCCAGAATCATGGCCCCGATATTCTCGGCCGCCGTCGATTCAAAGATGTCCGCGCCGCGCCCCGCGCAGTCGCCCACATTGTCGCCAACCAGGTCCGCGATCACCGCCGGGTTGCGCGGGTCATCCTCGGGGATTCCGGCCTCAACCTTACCCACTAGATCGGCGCCAACGTCGGCGGCCTTCGTGTAAATTCCTCCGCCAAGCTGAGCAAACAACGCTACAAAGCTGGCCCCAAATCCAAACGCCACAATCTGGCCCGGCACGTCCTCAGGCTTGGTCAGTCCATCGAAAAAGGCAAACAGCAACCCCACGCCAAAAGTGGACAGAGCGGTGACGGCGATGCCTGTAACCGCGCCGCCCCGCAACGCAATCTGCATCGCCTCGCCCAAACTGCTGCGCGCGGCGGCCGCCACGCGAATGTTGGCGCGAATCGAAACCCACATCCCGCTAAACCCCGCCGCAAGCGAACAAATCGACCCAAACAGAAAGCTGACTGTCATCCGCACCGCCAACTGTGTATCGCCCTTGCCAAAGAAATACGCGGAATAGATGATGATGGCGAGCAGAACGGCAAGACCGGCGATCGTGCGATTCTGCCGGCTCATGTAGGCCTCGGCGCCGCTCTTGATTGCATCGGAAATCTTGCGCATCTCCGGCGTCCCCGTGTCTTTCTGCAATACATGCCGGGCAAGATACATTGCGACAATCATGCCGAATGCGCTGATGCCTAAAATCGAGACGAGGATAGTTTGGCCGCTGGCAGCACTGGAGAACAGATTCACGTTAAAAAGACCTTTCAAAATGCAAAAACGATTTTCAGCTTAACGTAATCGGGACTCGCACGGCAAACTAAAACGATTCGCGCCGTAAACGATAAATCCGCCACAGTCCCGCCGCCGCCAACGCCCCCGCAACAATCAATCCGCCGGGAAGCAATCGCGCCGCACCATGGTTAATCGCCGCAACCCA
>JANXUM010000449.1 GCA_025356215.1 Bryobacter sp.
CTCGTCTCCTTCTGCTTCTCCTGCCGGTCGTCTTGTTTGCCCAGGTACCCCGCTTCACCAATCCACAGCGTCGCGAGCTGCTAGCGGGTGCCTATCCAGAGCTGGATCGAGTATTCGAGAAATACTACACAGAAAAGGCAGTCCCGGGGTTGGTCTACGGCATGGTTGTCGATGGCGAACTGGTGCGCGTAAAGGGCTTCGGCGTGCGCGAGACGGGAAGCAAAGATCCCGTTACGCCGGACACCGTCTTCCGCATCGCCTCGATGACCAAGAGCTACACGGCGCTGGCGATCCTAAAGCTGCGGGACTCTGGCAAGCTTTCGCTGGACGACTTGGTTTCCAAGTGGATCCCCGAAATTGCCAGCCTCAAATATCCGACACGCGACACCGCGCCCCTGCGCGTGCGCCAATTACTCACCCACGGTGCCGGCTTTCCCGAAGACAACCCCTGGGGCGACCGGCAACTGGCAATCCCCGATGCCGAGTTGAGTAAGTGGTTGGACAGCGGCGTCCCCTTCTCGACTGTGCCAGACACTTCGTTTGAGTATTCTAACTACGGCTTTGCACTCGCCGGGCGCGTTGTGGCCAAGGCCAGCGGCAAGCCCTACGCCGAGTACCTGGAGAAAGAAATTCTGCGCCCGCTTGGCCTCAGGTCCACTTGGCTTGACCCCAGTGAGGTTCCCCCCGCGCGACGGGCCATCGGGTACGGCCGCCGCGACGGCAAGCTATTTGAGATCCAATCTCTGCGTCATGGCTCCTTTGGGCCGATGGGGGGAATTCTTACCGATGCCCGCGATATGGCCAAGTACGTCGCTTACCATCTGAGTGCCGAACCGGGCCGCGATGAACCCGAAGCCGGTCCGGTCAACCGGGCCAGTATGCGCGAGATGCAACGGATTTGGCGTGCCACCGGCAATGGCGGATATGGCTACGGATTGGGAGTCAGTTCCAATTGCCGCTTCGAGCGGATCATCGGCCACGGCGGAGGCCTGCCGGGCTTTGGCTCCTATATGATGTGGCTTCCGGAATACGGCGTCGGGATCTTTGCCATGACAAACTACACTTACTCGGGGCCCACGTCCGCGATTCGCGAGGCCTTCGAAGTCTTGGCAAAAACAGGCGGTCTGGAGCCGCGCGCGCTCCCAGTCTCGCCGGTGTTGCAGTCGACACAATCCTCGTTGGTCAGTTTGTGGAAGAACTGGAGCGATAAGACCCTCGACGGCATCGCCGCCGATAACCTGTATCTCGATAAGCCCCGCGCGACCTATCAGAATGAGCTGGACGAGTTAAATGGGAAGTTCAAGAATTGCAAGGCTGGCGCGCTACAACCGAAGAACTGGTTGCGTGGCAGCTTCGAACTCGCCTGCGACGGAGGGCGGGTGGGCGTCACGTTCACGCTGGCTCCCACCAATCCTCCCAAGGTGCAGGCGCTGAGCTTCACGCCCAATCCTCCCCAGCCAGTCGCGCCCAAGTGCGACCCCTAGGGCTTGGCGTTGCGATAGAGATTGGCCAGCTTCACCAGTTCCGCCTGATGATCCTCGCGCACCGCGCACAATGGCGGCCGCGCGGGGCCAGCCGGAATGTCTAGCAGTTCCATAAGCTCTTTCATAACCGTAACTTCGTAACCGCGCATCTTATCGCGTAAGTTATACAGCGGATGCACGTACTCCATCATAATTTGATTGAGCTTGGTGAAGTTCTGCGCCTGTCCTGCTTCGGCAATCGCCAACGCCACGGCCGGGCTGATGTTCGAAATCGAACTGGTAAACGCCTGCACGCCAATCGACCAATAGCCGCCGGCGCAATCGTCGCCTAAGCCGCCCACCCAAGCCAGGCGGTCGCCCAGCTTAGCCATGATGCGCTGATACATACGAATGTTGCCTTGACCGTCCTTCCAGATCTCCAGCGATGGCACGGCGTCGGCCAAGCGCGCCACTTGGTCCGGCGTAAACGCCGCCCAGTCGCGCGAGTACAGCGCCAGCGGCAGGCCAGTCGCCTGTCCGATGGTCTTGTAGTAATCGATCCAACCGGCCTCGGGCGCGTTGATGTAGTAGGGCGGCATTACCAACAGCGCATCGGCCCCCGCCTTCTCCATACGCCGCGCCATGTCGCAACCGATCGCGGTGTTGTATCCAACCCCGGCGACGACAGGCATGCGCCCTTGCGTCGCCTTGACGGCCACTTCAACAACCTGGCCAGCCTCTTCAGCCGTCATCGAATAGATCTCGCCCGTACCCCCGGCTGCAACGATCGCGCAGTAGGGGTGCTTGGTCATCTCGTCGACGTTCTTCTCGAGCGACTCAAGGTCGAGCGATAGGTCTCTGTTGAATGGCGTGACCGGGAAGCCGAAGACGCCGCGTAGTTTTTCACGTAGTTGGGACATGGTTGCTGGGAAACTTTTATCGTAGCTTGGATACTGAATCCTTGCCGCGCCCTTCGTCATCCTAACCCGCATGAGCAAATTAAAAGGCCAAGTCGCCGTAGTGACCGGTGCCTCCAAAGGCATCGGCGCTTCCATTGCAGAACATCTTGCGGCGGCCGGCGCGGCCGTTGTCGTTAATTATTCAAGCAGCAAAACCGGCGCCGAGAGCGTTGTCAAGAAGATCGTCGACGCGGGCGGCAAAGCCATCGCGGTTCAAGCCGACGTCTCAAAGCAGGCCGACGTCACGCGTCTCTTTGCTGAGACCAAAGCCGCTTACGGCAAGCTGGACATCCTGGTAAACAACGCGGGAATCTATGAATTCGCGCCCATCGAGGCTGTAACCCCCGAACACTTCCATAAGCAGTTCGACCTCAACGTTATCGGCCTCCTGCTCACCACGCAGGAAGCGATCAAGCTGATCGGGCCCGGGGGTGGATCGATTATCAACATCAGCTCTGTGGTCGGCCCAATGCCTGCGGCTACCGGCTCCGTTTACAGTGCGACCAAAGCCGCTGTCGATGCGATCACCGTGTCGCTTTCGATCGAGCTGGGCCCGCGCAAGATCCGTGTAAACTCATTGAACCCTGGCATGGTCGAGACCGAAGGATTGCACTCCGTGGGCTTCGCCGTCGGCGATTTCCGCAACATGACGGAGTCCAAGACGCCGCTTGGGCGCATCGCGCAACCTGACGACATCGCCACCGCCGCCGTCTTCTTCGCTGGCCCCGACGCGGGTTGGGTTACCGGACAGACGCTCATCTTGGCCGGTGGCATGCGGCAGTAACTTACGCAACTGTCATTGAATCTTAACTGGCTGTTGGATATCCTTCCAACAGCCAGTATGCTTCTTGTTCTCCCGTTTCTTTTATTTGCGCAAAGTGTCGCCCAGCCCGTGCGGTCCGTCTCGGACCCTGGAATCATCACTACGCGCCAAGCCATCACGCCCGCCGGCGTCCCCAGTGTTTTCGAAGGTCGAGTATACGGCGTTGCCTGGGGCAAAGATGGAGATCTATGGGTCTTACACTCGACTCAAATCTATCGCCTCGATTGGCGCACAAATCAAGTCAAGCAGCGCATTGCCTACGGCGGCTCGCCCGGCAACCAGTCGATTGCGGCGGACCCTGAAAGCGGCGGCGTTTACTTTGGCCATGGCCCGCGAAACGCACGTCTGTCGACGATCTCCGATGGAGCCATCAAACCGATCGCCGCCTCCTTGGGGAACCAACTGCCCGGGGCCATCGGCCTCGCCGCCAAACGCATCGCCGTCGTCCCCTTAGTGTGGGAGAACAAGCTGGCGGTCATCGATCGCGATAACGGGGCGGTCCTCCATCAAGTCGAAACGGGAATCGCGCCCTTTGCCGCCGTTGTCGACCGAGCCGGTTCCGTCTCTTACGTGAGCAACCTCGGCGGCCGCCCGCCTAAGCCCGGCGAAGCCTTTGCCAGCCCTCTTCAGAAGCCGTCGGAGAAGATCGTTGTCGATGCGCGGGGCATCGCCTCCACCGGCACGCTGACGCGCGTCGATCTCGCCACCGGCAAGGCCACCCACACGATTCCTGTCGGCCTCCATCCCACGGCGATGGCCTGGGACGAGGCTCACCGCCGCCTCTACGTCGCCAACGGCAACAGCGATACGGTCTCGGTTGTCGATACGCAAAGCAACGCAGTCATCCGCACGATAGCGCTGCAAGGCTTCAACGTCAAAGTGCGCGGCATCGCGCCCACCGCCCTCGCCCTTACCTCGGACGGCAAAACGCTCTATGCCGCTTGCGGCGGCATCAACGCGGTTGCTGTAATCGATACCATCGCGGGCTCGCTCTCCGGCCTGATTCCCACCGCCTGGTATCCCAACGGCCTGGCCCTCGATGCCACCGGCAAGCATCTGGCCGTCTCCTCGCTGCTCGGTCCCGGCTCCGCATGGCGTGACGCACCCACCAAGCGATTCGTCCACGCCAATCGAGGCTCGGTGGCCGTCATTGCAATCCCTGATCGAGCGCAACTCGCCAGTTACACCACCGCCGTGGCGGAGAACAATCGCCTCCGCTTGGCCGGCACCGCCGTTGAAACGCGCACTGTCCGCGCTGTCGCGCCGCTCCCTGTGCCCGAGCGCTCCGGCGAGCCATCGATGATCGAGCACGTCGTCTACATCGTCAAAGAGAACCGCACTTACGATCAGGTATTAGGTGACATCGCCAAGGGCAACGGCGACCCAAGCCTAACGATGTTCGGCAAAGACGTCACCCCCAATCAACACAAGCTGGCCGAGGATTTCGTCCTGCTCGATAACTTCTACGCCACCGGCGGCAACAGCGCCGACGGCCATCAATGGGTTACTCAAGCCAACGAGGTTGAATATTGCCTCTGGCCCGGCTACCAAGGCCGCAGCTATCCGTTTGACGGCTCCGATCCGATGGCTTACTCCTCGGGCGGCTTCATCTGGGATTACGCGCTCGCTCGCGGTCGCTCCGTCAAGATCTATGGCGAATACGCTGGCCTCGCGCGTTCCCCCATGTCCGCCCGCATTCCCATGCTCAAACGCTGGCGCGAAGGCGCGGACTTCAGCGCGGACTTCAGCACCCGCGCGCCCATCGAAGGCCTCAACAAGATCCTCGCCGCAAATTTCCCGGCCTACTCAACCGCCATCCCCGATGTCGCCCGCGCACAAATCTTTCTCAAAGACCTCAAGAGCTACGAGGCCTCTGCCAAGCTTCCGAGTTTGATCCTGATCCAGCTTCCCTCCAACCACACCAACGGCACCAGCCCCGGCGTCTCCACGCCCAAGGCCATGGTGGCCGACAACGACCTCGCCGTCGGTCAAATCGTTGAAGGCCTCAGCCACTCCCGCTTCTGGCCCAAGATGGCCATCTTCATCGTGGAGGACGACGCCCAGAATGGCGTCGATCACGTCGACGGTCATCGCACCGCCGCCTTTGTTGTTAGCCCCTACACCCGCCGCGCGCACGTCGACTCCACCTTCTACTCACACCAGAGCATGCTCAAGACAATGGAGCTGATGCTCGGCTTGCCAACGATGAGCCTCTTTGATTTGATCGCCAACGATATGCGGGCCAGCTTCACAAGCGAGCCGGATCTTCGTCCCTTCGATGCCGAGAAAGCCACCCACGACCTCTTCGAAATCAACCCGCCCGTGAGCGCGCTCGCCGGCAAGCCCCGTCAGGCCGCGATCGATTCCGCGCGCATGAATTGGTCCACTCCCGACGCCGTACCGACTGAGCGACTTAATCGAATCCTCTGGGGCCAGATCAAGGGCTGGGATAAGCCATACCCATCGCCGCAATCCCGCGCCTTCTCTCCCTTAAGTCTCGACATCGACGACGAAGAGCGCGAGCGCAAGCCCCGCCGTTAACGCCGGATCTTGCCGAAGTTTGCAATCAGTCCAATCTGGAACTGATGATCGACGGGCGTGTCAGGAGCGCCGGCGTGTTGCGCTCCGACATCCAAAGCAAGTTTTTTTGTAAGTTGAAAAGCGACGCCCTCGCTTGTGGTCATGAAGCCTGAAAAGCCTTTTGATTTCTCCCACGTCACGCTGACGTGCGGGGTCACGTATTGCCCCAAGCCCGTTTTCGATAGCTGACGTCCCACGCCCCCACCCACGTCCAGCGTGCCTGGATTCACCCACTGCGCCGTCAGTCCCACGTTGTTTAACCCAAGATCCCAGCGGCCGATCGCGCTACCCCCCGCGTGAACGGTCTGCGGGCCGCGTGTGGCAAAACTGAGCTGCGGCCCACCGGCAAAACTGAAGTGCTTACCGCTCACGAACACATGCGTCGAATTCAACGTGATGTGATCGCTCGAATGTGTCACGCGGTCGCTATCCCCAATTTCACTGTCGATCGCGTCAAAGCCAATGCTCAGTTCCGTTTGGCCCCAGAAACTGTCGGCTGCTGAAGGCGTCACCTTTAGCAACGTAGGCATCCAGTAACTGCCCGTTTCCGACAACGTGTGATACCACTCCGCCTCAACCGTCCCCGGTGTAGTGATCAGATCGGACACATGCACTTTACGGCGCAGACCGCCTGTACTGGCCCTTCGACGCCGGACGGCACCGTCCAGGCTCAGGACCAACAAGAGCCCAAGGACAATGGCTCTAGCGCACGTCGCGCGCATCGGAGCCAAGGTAGACCTGCCGCGGGCGGCTGATCTTGGTGTCGGCATCCTTGGATTGTTCTTCCCAATGCGACAACCATCCCGACGTTCGCGGAATCGCAAACAACACCGTGAACATCTCGGGCCGGAAGCCCATCGCCTCGTAAATGATTCCTGAATAGAAATCGACGTTCGGATACAAACGCCGCTTGATGAAGTATTCGTCGTGCAGCGCGATCTTTTCGATCTCCCGCGCGATGTCCACCTTCGGGTTGCGTCCGGTCACGGCAAACACGCTGTCCGCCGTCTCCTTGATCACTTGCGCACGAGGGTCGTAATTCTTGTACACGCGATGGCCAAAGCCCATCAGCTTACGCTCGCCCTTCTTGACGCTCTCGATGAAAGCGCCAATATGCTCAACGCTGCCGATCTCGTCGATCATCCGCAACACTTCCTCATTCGCGCCGCCGTGTAGCGGGCCGCTCAGCGCGGACGCCGCCGCCGCCATGCTCAAGAACGGATCGGCTTGCGACGATCCCACCACTCGCATCGTCGACGTCGAGCAGTTCTGCTCATGATCGGCGTGCAGTATAAACAAAATGTCCAGCGCCCGCGCCAGCACCGCGTTGGCGTTGTACTTGGGCTCGGCCATCTTCCACAGCATGTTCATGAAGTTCGCTGTGTAGCTCAGCTCGTTATCCGGGTAGACAAACGGCAGGCCGTTGGTGTGGCGAAACGCGTAAGCTGCAATCGTCGGCACCTTCGCAATCAACCGGATCGCCATCAACTCACGCACTTCTGGATCGTGCGTGTCGCGCGCTTCCGGATAGAAGCTCGATAAGGCGGCAATCGAGCTCACCAGCATACTCATCGGATGGGCATCGTAGCGGAACCCCTCCATGAACTTCTTCATGTTCTCGTGGATGAACGTGTGGTGCGCGATTTTCGCCGTGAAGTCCGATAGTTGCTTGGGGTCCGGCAACTCCCCGTACAACAGCAAAAACGCCGTCTCCAGGTAGCTGCACTTGCCCGCTAATTGCTCAATCGGATATCCGCGATAGCGCAAGATCCCTAGGTCCCCGTCGATGAACGTGACCTTGCTCTCGCACGACGCGGTATTCAAAAAAGCGGGGTCATAAGACATGACCCCAAAATCTTTTTCATCGGTTTTGATCTGCCGGAGATCCATGGCGCGGATGTTGCCATGCTTCAACGGCAGCTCATAAGTCTTTCCGGTTCGGTTGTCGGTGATGGTGAGGCTATCGTTGCCCATGCTCTCGTTTGGCTCCAAAAGAAGATTATGTCTCGGAAACGGGTGCTCTGGAGAACGCCCCCTCAATATTGGGGTTTTTGGCCTATTTCCCCGCCACTCTCCACGGCGAGACGCCCGGCCACTTCTTCAATTCATCCCTCGCCCACGCCGTAGTCTTCCCATCGTGGCAATTCGTGCACGCGTTGGGGATCTTGAAGTTGTCTGTCGCCGATGGCGGAATGAATTTAAACGTGTGGCTCCGAACGTTCACATCGGCAATGGTCGATTCGATTTTGGGCATGTGGCAGTTGACGCACTCGTTGCCGCTCGATCCCGCTTTGTGATGGGTATGCTCCTCGATCGTCGCCGCATGCGGCCCGTTGGCCGAACTGGGCCCATGGCAGCTTAAGCACATCGTCGATGCTGGCTTGATCAAGTCTGCGTTGTTCGGGCTGCCGTGTGGATCGTGGCAACTCGAGCAGCTCACCCCGTGCG
>JANXUM010000465.1 GCA_025356215.1 Bryobacter sp.
CGTCTTCACCGCCGCCATCTCAACGCTTGGCGCCGGGGCTGTGCCCACCGTTGCTTTGGCCGCGCCGCTAGCCATGGGTGCCGCTTCCCGCTCTCGCATCTCAGCTTTCCTCATGGCTGTGATCGTTGGCAACGGTGCCAACGCGGGCAACCTATCGCCCATTTCGCCGGTCGGCGTCATCGCCAATAAAATCCTGGAGCGGATCGGTCTCGGCGGTCACGCCTGGGAGATCTATACGAAGCATCTGTTGGCGCACATCATCCTAAGCGCCATCATTCTGTTGCTCTTGGGCGGCGCTGGACTCTGGCGCGAGAGATCGTCCGACGCCACACAAGCAGCGGCGCTCCCGTGGCAACGCACTCATGTCCTGACCCTCTCGCTGATCCTATGCCTGATCGGCGCCGTATTGTTTTTGCAGGCCCCGGTCGGCTTGGCCGCCCTCACCGCCGGAGTCATTCTGACGGTGTTGCGCACGGCCAAAGAATCTGAAGTTCTCGCGCGCATGCCCTGGGGCGTGATGATCATGGTCTGCGGCATGAGCGTACTTGTGTCGATGCTGGAGCGCACGGGCGGGCTCGACCTCTTCTCCGCCTGGATCGCGCGATTCTCGACCCCGGCCACCATCACGCCGATTGTCGCCTTTGTCAGCGGCATCGTCTCGGCCTACAGCAGCACCTCCGGCGTCGTGTTGCCCGCCTTTCTGCCCATGGTGCCCAAGCTCGTCCAACAGATGGGAGGCGGAGATGCCTTGGCGATGATTTCTTCGATCAACCTCGGCAGCCATCTTGTTGATGTCTCGCCGTTGTCCACGCTTGGCGCGATGTGTATCGCCGCCGCCGGGCCCGAGGTGGACCGTCAAACCCTCTTCCGCCACCTCATGCTCTGGGGCCTCTCAATGTCTGTCGTTGGTGCCGTTGCAAGCTATCTTCTCTTTGGGACCCGATTGTTATGAACCTCATCCAGCTCTTTGATCTGAGCTTCCACGGCCGAGCCACAGAGCCTGCGCTGGAGTGGCTTGGCGACACCTACACGTTTGCCGATCTCGATGCCCGATCCAACCGAATGGCCGGCTTGCTCCAGGAGCGCGGCTTGCAACAAGGCGACCGATTGGGCATTTATTTAGCCAACCGCATCGAGTATGTCGACCTCTATCTTGCCTGCCTCAAGCTTGGCGTCATTGCCGTGCCGATCAACATCCTTTACCGCGAACGCGAACTGACACATATCCTCAACGACGCGCAGCCAAAGCTGTTGATCACCGCCGCCGAAATGGAAGAACTGAACGCCGCCGCCCTCGCCATGCCCGCCACGCGCCCGCCGATCCACATCGATGGCGACCGCGCCGCCGCCATCATTTACACCTCCGGCACAACCGGCGCCTCCAAAGGCGCCGTGCTGACACACAATAACTTCGCCTCCAACGCGGTGAATTTGCTCGCGGCCTGGCGCATCACCGCCGAAGACAGACTCCTGCTGGCGCTGCCGCTCTTCCACGTTCATGGTTTGGCCAATGGTCTTCATTGCTGGCTGATCTCAGGCCTGCGCCTCCGGCTATTGGAACGCTTCGAGGCAGCCAGCGCCGAACGCGAATTTCTCGATTTTCAACCGACGGTCTTCTTCGGCGTGCCGGCCATGTATGTGCGGCTAATGGATCTACCCGAGCCCACCGCGCGCAAGATCGGTGCCGCTGCGCGCTTATTTGTTTGCGGCTCCGCTCCGCTGCCGGCCCAACTCATGACGAGTTTCCGCGACTTGTACGGCTCGGTCATTCTTGAGCGCTACGGCATGACCGAGACGTTGATGAACATCAGCAATCCATACGCCGGCGAGCGCCGTCCAGGCTCCGTCGGCTTCCCCCTGCCAGGCGTCTCCGTCAAGATTGTTGACGGCGAAGTGCTGGTGAAAGGCCCCAATGTATTTCGCGAATATTGGGGGCGGCCCGAGGCCACGGCCAAGGCGTTTACCGACGGCTGGTTCCATACCGGCGACGTCGCCACGCAGAGCCCCGATGGATACATTACGCTCGAAGGCCGCCGCAGCGACCTGATCATCTCAGGCGGCTTCAATATCTATCCGCGCGAGATCGAAGAGTTTCTGATGGAGCAACCTGAGGTGGCCGAGGCCGCCGTCGCCGCCCAGCCGGATCGCGTTCGCGGAGAGGTGCCGATTGCTTATCTGGTCGTCAGTGACGAATGCGACCTTGCGGAGATCGAGGCCCGTTGCCGCGCCGCGCTAGCGTCCTTCAAGATTCCACGTGCCTTCCACCGTGTGCAGGCGCTTCCTCGTAACGCGTTGGGCAAGGTGCAGAAGCATTTATTGCCTAAGCCCAGCTAGCGCGTGTCCGGATCCTTCCGAATCTCGGGCTTAAGACTCATAAAGACCTGCATCACGCTGAGCCCTACGGACGCGCCCGCAAATACGCCGATCGTGCTGGCAAAAGCCCGGCATGTGCGAGCCGCGTCCAACGTGAATTGCACCGCGACGTTTTGCGCACTGCCCAATCCAAGTTGCAGCGCCAAGTCGGTCAGCGTGCGGTTGGCACCTATATTGAAAAAGATGGTCGACGCGTTCGAGCCCGCAGGAATTCCTGGATTCACGCTGGCACCGATGATCAAACAGGGGCCCGTCAGTTCCGAGAGGTCCAATGTCGTGGATTTTGTTCGCGGCCCGGCATGAATTCTCGATCCCATGCTTGGAAAACTGGAAGGGGCGATTTCGACGCCGAAGGGCAGTGGCCCCAAGCTAAGACCCGCGCCCAGAAAATCGAGGCGATTCCGGACCCCACCCACCCGGACGTCGGCCACGCTTAAGTTTCCGCTGATTGCGCCACCTTCGAAAAGGCTGACGCTGATACTGCCGCTACCGGAGATCTCAAGATTCGTCGGACGGGGCCTTAACTCCGAAAACACCGACTTCAGAAAACCGGCGTCCTTCTTCGGCGGACCGGGAGCGGGCTGCGGGGGGCGGGGCGGATCCGTCGGAATCAACAATCCTCCGCCGCCCGGCAAGGTTGCAAACTCATTGAGCAGCTTGATCGTTTTGCCCGCCGGGTCGACTCTTCCATCTGTAAACCGCGCCTGAATGCGGCCTCGGGAACTCATCTCGCGTTGAAAGTTGAAGATGGCGTTCACCAACCGAAAATCGGCAATGGGCCCGGACGTGGCGGGCGGCAGCGGCGAAGTAGGGCCTCCATTTTCGGGTGCCACCCGGCTTAACAGGCCGATGACGATCTCTTGATCGCTCGCCCGGTTCTTAGCGGGTTTGCTTCCGACAGACGCCTCAATCGTTTCGATCAAACTCGGCATAATTTCCTCCGGTACCTGCCGAGAGCATAGCGCGGCGGGAGCCAACGCGGGATTCGGTTAGACTGGTCAAAACAACGACTATGCTCCGATCTGTCCTCTGCTGCTTCCTCGCACTTCCCCTCCTCGCTCAGACGCCCGCCAAGGGCATTCACCCGCAAGTGAAGAAAGTTATCGACGAAGTCTCCGAGGAGCGCATCGCCACCATCCTTAAAAAGCTGGAAGCCTTCGGGTCGCGCAACACAAACTTCGATATCGATTCCCCCGACAAGGGCAACATCGCCGCGCGCACCTGGATCTCCGATCAGTTCAAGTCCTACTCGCCCAAGCTCCAGGTATCCTTCGACACTCACAAAATCGCCAAACAGAACCGCATCGTCAAAGACCTGGATCTGGTCAACGTCGTCGCCGTCCTCCCCGGCACCACGCAGAAGGACCACGAGATCATCATCAGCGGCCACTACGATTCGTTGAATATCGTTCGCAAGAAAGACGCTCCCACCGGCCCCGGTGCCGATCCCGTCGATTGGATCGCCACGGCGGAAAACCCCAAAGCGCCGGGGGTGAGCGACGACGCCAGCGGCGTCTCGCTTGTAATGGAACTGGCCCGAATTATGAGCCAATACGAGTGGAACAAGACGATCGTCTTCATCACTTTTGCCGGCGAGGAACAGGGTCTCTTCGGCAGCCGTGCCCACGCCAAGTCGGCCAAAGATGCAAAGCGCAAAGTCGACGGCGTTTTCAATAACGACATCATCGGCAACGACCTTTCGGGCGAAGGGCGCCGCGTCACCGATCTCGTCAACGTCTACTCCGGCGACCCGATGGATTCACCATCCCGCGCCTTGGCCCGTTACGTCCGTGAGATGGCTGAGCGATACTACCCTGCGATGAAGGCCAACCCAGTCTTCCGCGGCGACCGTTTCAGCCGCGGCGGAGATCACACCCCCTTTCACGATCTCGGCTTTGCCGCCATCCGCTTCACCACGCCCGTGGAGAATTACGCCAATCAGCACTCCCCAACGGATACCTTTGAGAACGCCTCGCCCTCATACACGGCCCGCGTCGTGCGCGTCAACGCGGCGGCCGCCGCCAGCCTTGCCCTGGCCCCCGCGATGCCCGAGGTGATGCGCTTCAACAGCGCCGGCGTTCTGGTCGGGCCCAATCTGGCCCGTGGCAAGGGCTACGACGCCGCTCTCAAGTGGAGTGCCGCTTCGCTCGCAGACGAGATCGCCGGTTACAGCGTCAGCATTCGCTCTACGACTGCCCCCTATTGGGAGCGCGAAATGTATGTCGGCAACGTCACGGAGTATCTGATCCCCAGCGTTTCCATCGACGACATCGTCATCGGCGTTCGCGCCGTGGGCAAGAATGGAGTAGAGAGCCCCGTTGCCGCCTACACCCTGGTGCAACGCAATTTCAACAGTCCGCCCCCCGCGAATTGACTACCCTAGAAAGAGCCAATGGCCCATCCCAAGCGCAAGGCGGCAACTTCCACCGCACAATCACTGGAAGACCCAAGTCTCTTCATCAACAGGGAACTCAGCCTGCTCAGTTTTCAGCGTCGCGTCCTTGAGGAGGCCGACGATGCCTCCAATCCGCTGCTGGAGCGTGTAAAGTTCCTGTCCATCCTCGGCTCCAATCTGGATGAATTCTTCATGGTCCGCGTCGCGGGCCTCAAGCATCAAGTCGATGCTGGCCTTGAAGATCTAGGCCCCGATGGCCTTTCCGCCTCCGCGCAACTCGACGCCATCCGCCCCGTTGTCGCTCAGTTGATGAACGACGCCCGGCGCTGCTTTCACGAGTCGATCGTCCCGGCCCTGGCCGAAGAAGGCATCCACCTTCTACGCCTCGAAGATCTCGACGAAGCCACCCGCGCCCGCCTGCACGAGTACTTCCTCGAAAAAGTCTACCCGGTGCTGACCCCGCTGGCCTTTGATCCTGGCCGGCCCTTCCCGCACATCTCCAACCTCAGCCTCAACCTCGCCATCCTGATTCGCGACGAAGCGGGCGACGAGCACTTCGCCCGCTTAAAGGTTCCAGACACGCTGCCGCAGTTGATCCCGATCGAATCCAACGGCCGCCAGCGCCGCTCCAAAACACACCGCTTCATCTGGCTCGAACACCTCATCGTTGCCCACCTGGCCGAGCTGTTCCCAGGCATGAACATCGTCGAAGCCCACCCCTTTCACGTCACCCGCGACGCCGATCTCGAGATCCAGGAGCTTGAGGCCGACGACCTTCTTGAGACGATCGAGGAATCCGTGCGCGCCCGCCGCTTTGGCGACG
>JANXUM010000375.1 GCA_025356215.1 Bryobacter sp.
CCGGGTCGGACCCCAACTGGGGGCGCATCCTGTGTGCCGCCGGCTACTCCGGCGCCAGCTTCAACCCAAGCGCAGTTGACATCTATCTACAGGCCAAGCGAGTTTGCAAAGGCGGACTGGCCGCGCCCTTTGACGAGGGGCAACTGAAGACCAAGCTGGACGCCAAAGACGTCGTCATCGACCTGCGAATCGCGGGCGAAGGCAAGGGCGCGGCCGAGTTTTGGACCTGCGACTTCACCGAAGGGTACATTGAGATCAATGGCAGCTACCGGACGTAGAAGCTTTCTGGCGCTGGTCGGTGCCGCCCTCGTTGCCGAGACCGGGGACGAGTTGCGGGACGTTGTCGCCGACATGGCCACAAGCCTGAGCGCCGGCAACTACTCGGCCTTCTCCAAGCGTATCGATAGAGCCATGCCCGGCTACGAAGAGTTCCGCCGACAGGTGGAGGGCCTGACCGCCTATGCCGAGTTAAGTTCGAGCATTGAGTTGCAAAGCAACACGGGCGACGCGCAGAAGCAGACCGCCAAGCTGGATTGGTACTTGCGCATCAAGCCTCGCGACGAACAAGCGGTCTCAGTACAGAGGCGGCAGACGTTGACGGTCGACTTTCTCAAGCGCGGCAAGCAATGGATCGTCACCAGTATCGAACCGCGCGACTTCTTCAGTTCGCCTTAACGCGCCCGGTACCAGGCGGCGGCGCGAATCACATCGCGATTCTCGAGCACCGCTGGAGCCGGCTTTTGGGTTTGCTTTATCGAGTTGCCGAGCCCCCCATTGGTGAGCCGTAGGTGATCCCGCGATAAGCCGCCGGGTTTTTGAGGTGCGTCTGCGAGACTCCCAACGCGTAGAAGCAGATGTCGATTCCAGTGAGGTCTACGGCGAGGTCTCGGAAGTTGGGAACCAGTTCCACTTGGAGCTTTGGGTTCGTTTGTACGAGGGGGCGGCGGAGAGCTTCTCCGCCTACAGCTCCAGTCGGACCGGTGAGCATCACTTTCATTGGCCTGGTGTTCCGATTTACCTATTGGGCAAACTGGACGGTGCCCCACTTTTCGGGCACGTGCATGTTGATCACGCCCTGCGGGCTCCAGACCCAGTTGTCTTCCTTTAAGCCCTTTCTTTTCTCATATTTGCCCCCCACAACATCAAGTAACCATTCCACTCTTGAAAAGTTGACTCGCCACGTCTCGCCAGGCTTGGGAGGCAGGGCCGGGCGGGGTCCGCGGTTGAAAGCCGCCCAAGGAAAGGCGATCTCAAGGGTCCAGCCTTTGTCGCGGTCGTTGGGTTTGTTTAGCGTTCCCCGGAGGCGAACGGCGGTCTTCAGGCCGGGGATCTCCCACCCATTGTCGGCTTTGCCTCCATCTTTGTAAGGTTTGGGAAGATATAGGTCCCAACCGGTGTTGAGGGCATTCATCTCAAACTCGAAGTAATGTAGGCCATCCCCATCGGGATCGAGGAAGACTTCGAAGTCGTGCTCGTGGAAGATGACCATGTCGTGGCGGTCGTAGGTGGCCCAGAGCTGAGGCTCTTCAAGCTCGGCGGCAATGTAGAGGTAGGTGTCATCCCAGAGCATCTTGGCACGGGTGCGGAATCTTGGCTTCGTTTTGCCGGCACCTTCGATGTCGACGAAGTCACTGGTCCAGGGAGCCGAGGCCCACTCAGTATTTTTTAGCAAACCATCTATTTTCAATGGTTTATTGACTTTATTACAAGTATAACTTCTGACTTCTTGAGCCAAGAGCGCCGGGGAGGCAACGGCGAGCAGTAAGAAAATATTCAATCGCACCCTATGATCCTAGCAATTGGCCTAATGCAACTAGGGGGAAACACCGATTTGCAGAGTGGTGTCGAAATTCTAAGCTTGGGAGAACGACCCGTGCGGAGTTTCCACCGACGATTGCCATGACCTGCCTATACTGCGGCAAAAAGCTCGGATTCTTCTCCCGCTACAAGGACACTCCATTCTGTAGCGAAGAGCACTTGCGCTCACATCAGGACGAGTTGGAACAAGCGCTAATGGAGCGGTTGGGTTCCAAGGCGTCCGCGAGTTCATCGGTATCTGCTGGGGCACCGATTCCGATTGCGGATCGTCCGATTGGGAAGAAGGCGCAGGCGGTCACGGTAGAGAAAGCTGAGAAGTCGGCAGAATCAAGGGAACCGGCGTCGCTGTGCGAAGAGTTTTTCGGCGACTTTCCAAAGATGGTGTCGCACCTGAGAGTCAACCAACCGCAGTTGCCCTCATCCAGCTTTGCCATTATCGTGCAGGCGGATTGCTGCACGCCCTCGACGCCGGACCCGGATCAAAGTCGCGCGCTACAGTTCGACCCGGAAGAATTTTATTTTGACGCAGACGGCGTGGCGCAATTCGGACTTGAAGGTAGCGAAACGCCGGAGGCACCGTCGGCTCGCGGGGCGGAGGTCTTTGGCGAGCCGTGGCTATTGTTCCCCGATTCTGGACCGTTTGAAATCTTCACGGATTTTGGGGCTAGCGTCGAGATGGAACCGCTCGAATATGACGCAGTTCCGGAGGCACCGCCGCCCGGGGCTCTTGGGCACCGGGACGCCGTGACTCCGCGGCCTCGAAACCGATTTCCCTATGCCGCCTCGGAATTGTCGTCGGCGTTCAACAGGTTGGAAGGCTCGGCCAAGCTGCTCGACCTGAGTGGGCCGAATGACTGGGATGCTGTAGAGCCTGCGGTCGTCGTGAGAGAGGAAGGGCCGGGGCCGGAATTGCCGCAGGTCGTTCCGTTTACGAACGTATCACTCTCGATCGCAGCCTTGGTGGAAATGTCGCTGGGCACGGCAGATCTGGATTGGCCGGCTGGAGTGATGGAGTTCAACGCACGGGCCCTCAAGGCGGGCGAGGGGCTTTATGTTACATGCGCAAGCTCACCGATTGCGCTGAATCCGATCCTGCCGGGGCCGGCGATTTCGGGATCTGGCGCGCGGCGGCCGGTTCTGCGGTCATGGGCTCGTCGTGACGGCGATGAGAGGGTGCCTCCGCTTCCCTTCCCTTCTTTGTTCCAATTGGGTCCAGTGCTTCCGCCGCGGCCGGAAAGCGCGGGAAGGCAGTAAACGTAAGCAATGTCGTCAAACGCAGCACGCTCTCTTAAAATTATCGAAATGCCGCTCAAACGGCAGGTTGACCCGCACGATTCTTTCGTACCGGCTAGCTTGCCGAGCCAGTCGCCGGCAGCGATTGCGGCGCGAAAACTCGAGGCGTTGGCGCATTTTCATCTGGCGGTTGAAGAATACGCCGAGGCGCTGGACGCCTTTCAACGCCTGCTGAAATTGGTACCGAGCCGGTCTGACTTGCTGGTGCAGACGGTGGCGTGTATGGAACGACTGGAGCGATGGGACGACGGCGCGCGGCTTTTGCAACCTGAAGTGGAATTGCACCCGGATTGGACCGAGGCGGCACTGGCATTGGGGATCTGCCGTTTGCACTTAAACGAACCGCAGGAAGCGCTGGAAGTATTCAAAGGTGTGGAAGGACGATCGCCGGGAAACTCGGTTGCGCGGGAGGGGATCCGGGCGGCGCAGGCCCTGCTGGGTCCGCCACCCGCGCCGGAGCGCCCCGACGATTGGGAATTGCAGTTACATACATTAGCAACGTCGCACGAATGGGAGCGACTGATTAAGGCATGCGAGAACTATGTCGAGCATGGGGAGCCGGCGGCTCACTTCTACACGGCGTATGCGCTGGAGCAAATGGGGAAAGACGATTTCGCCCGCGCCGACTACGAGAAGTGCCTGGAGGCGAGCCCGAATCATCGCGAAGCCCGCTATAACCTCAGCTGCCTGATGATTCAAATGGAGCAATACTCGGCGGCGGCGGACCATCTGGCGTATCTGACAAGCATCGACAGCGAGAACAGCAACGCCTGGTGGAACTACATGCTGGCGGCGGAGTTTTCTCAACGTCCGGCGGAAGCGGTGACAGCGGCGCAGCGTCTGATCCAACTGGATGGATTCACGCCCGAGCTACGTTTCCGGCTCGGTTTGAATTGCCTCGAATCCGGGCGCCACGAGGAAGCGGTGCGGCAGTTTAACCTTTGCTGCGAAGAGAACGAATTCTGGGCCGAGGCGCGAATCAATCTGGGCATCGCGATGCAGAGAATGGGCAGTCTCGATCAGGCGCGGGCGATTCTCGAAAACGCGCTGCGGGAAAATCCGTCGAGCCGCGAGGCGGCCGAGGCGATCATCGGATTGGAGATCGAGCTGGGCCGGATGGACGAAGCGGTTTCGATCTTTGAGACACTGCAAAGCCGAGGGATGGCGCTGGCTCCGATTAGCTTCCGGATCGCGCGCGCCTTTGAAGTGCGGGGTCAGATTCCGGCGGCATTGCACTACTACGAGCGGGCATTGCGGGCCGAGCCTGGCTACGGCGAGGCGCTAGTGCAGGTGGGCGCCATCCTTGAGGCGCAGGGGCTTCAGGAGAAGGCACAACAGTGCAGGGCGATGGCGTTGCGGGTGCAGCCGTCGATTGCGAAGTCTTACTTTGAGACCAGTTCCTTAGAGACCAGTTCCTCGGCGACAGCTACCCCAGCGACAGATACCTCGGAGACAGATGCCTCGGAGACAGATGCCTCGGAGACAGAATCCTCGGAGGTAGTAGCATGATCAACAGCAGCCTGACGGGCATCTTGCAGGACTCGATTGGCCGGGAGCAGTGCAGGCAGGCGATTCTGGTCACGCGAGTGGGAAGTATGGTGGCGACTGCCGGAAAGGACGCGCGACCACTTGCGCAGTCTTTGGGTCCAATCATAGCGGCAGTCTTCGGCACAGGGCGCGAACTCGGTCGATTACTGGGAGCTGGAGAACAGTCGTTTCAATTGCAACGGGGACGACGGCAGGATCTATTGCTTTGCCCGATGCCGAGCGGCATGGTGTTGGCGGCGACATTTCCGGTGCAAGTGGACGAGGACGCGGCGTTGTCTGTCGCCGACCATCTGATTGATCAAATCGAGGCGATGATGCCAGCGGTGC
>JANXUM010000376.1 GCA_025356215.1 Bryobacter sp.
CGGGTGAAGCCGAAGCGGGTTGAGCTCAATAGGTTGGCGGAGATCGTCGAATCCCAGCCTACCGCCAAGCCCTTCGAGTTGTTCAGATCAACCGAGTTCGGCGACAGGCCAGGAAACTGCGGCGCGCTTCCTTCGTTGTCGTTCTGCAATTGTCCACGCACGAACACACGGTTCTTGGGGTTGACCACATAGTCGATTTTGGCGACATAGGTGTTGTACCGGCGTGCCACCGGCGAGTTGAAACGGAAGCCGGCCGTGTTGAGACCGTCGCCGGTCGTGAAGTCGTTCGGCAGCGGATAGTTCTTGCTCAGAACGTCCAGGGCGGCTTGGTTGATCGAACCGGCACCGGCCAATTTACTGACAAGCTCGGAACCGGGAACAGTGACCCGGGTACCGTTTTGGTTCAGGTAGTCAACATTGCCGAGGCGAAGCCCCGCGCGCGGCACGGTCCGGATAACGGATTGCTCCAGCTTGTCGCGCTGTCCTTCCCAGTTGGCGAAGTAGAACAGCTTGTTCTTGATGGCCGGGCCACCGAGACGGGCGCCGAAGGTGTTGCGATTCAGCTTCGGCGTGGCGAGGCCCTTGCCGTCCGCGCCGACAGTCGAGTTGTTAAAAAAGGTGTTCGCGTTGAACGCCTTGTTGCGCAAGTACTCATACGCCGCGCCGTGGAGTTGGTTGGTACCGGAGCGGGTAATCAGCGTGATCTGCGCACCCGAACCACGGGAGCTGTCCGCGTTAGCGTTGGTGGTGGTGACGCGGAATTCCTGAACGGAATCGAGGGTGACGCGTAGCGCGCCGTTGAACGGTTCGCGGGTTTGCTGGTTATTGATGTCTACGCCGTCCAGGGTGAGGTTCGACTGGTCGCTGCGACCGCCGTTGACGACGCCGTTGCGGTCGGTGGCGGTGTTGGAGCCGCCATTGACAGCGTCGGCGTCTCCAATGCTGGAGATGCCCGGCTGAAGGGAAAGGATGCGGTCGGCGCGGCGGCCCTCGAAGGGAAGCTGGGTGATCGGCTTGGTGCCGAACGAATTACCGAGCGTCGCGTCGGTGGTATTCAACTGAATTCCTTCAGCCGAGATTTCGATGGTTTGAGCGACGGCACCGACAGTTTCAAACGTAAGGTTGAGAGTTGACGGCGTGCTGACCAGCAGACGTACTTTCTGAACCGAGATGTCGGCGAAGCCTGGCTTCTTGGCCAATAATTTATAGGTGCCCGGGGTTAAGCCAGGGAAACTGTAAGCGCCGCTGGTGTCGGATGTGGTTTCGCGGCGTTCGTTGTTGTCGACATTGGTGGCCGTGATCGACGCCCCGGGCACTGCGGCCCCGGTCGGATCCTTAACGGCTCCATTGAGTGAAGTATTGGACTGACTGAACGCCGGGATCGACAAAAGGGCGCACAGAAAGAGAGAGACCAGTGTCCTGATCATATTGTTTTTAGGTTCCTTTCCCCTGAACTCCGCGTGACCCTGTCACGACGGATTCTTCCTGTGTAACAGTTTCGTGGGGGAATCGCAACCGGTTTGTAGTAGGGTTATGCTACTGACGGTTATAGAAATATTCGATTGATTTCAACGAAGACGGATTGGGCCTCGGCCTTGGGGTCGGCGGCGCGGGTAATTTGGCGTCCGACGACCAGATAGCTGGCACCGTCCGACATTGCCTTCGCTGGCGTAGCGACCCGCTTCTGATCCCCTTGGTCCCTGCCGGCCGACCGCACGCCGGGGATGACAAGGACCTTACCAAGGCCGGACTGGGCCCTCACCGACGCGACCTCGAGCGGGGAGCAGACGAACCCGTCGACGCCTACGTCGATCCCTTGTTGAACCCGTTGCCGCACGAGATCCGCGATCCGGGTCCCCAGAGGGTAGCCTTGGTCGGCCAAATCCGATTCGGCGACGCTGGTGAGTACCGTCACACCAAGTAACTTTAATGTGCCGCCAGCCTTACCGGCGACCGCCGCCTCCATCACGTGCCGATGAGCATGAACGGTAAGGAAGTGGACGCCAAGGTCCGAGGCGCGGCTGACGGCCCGCTTGACGGTCTCCGGGATGTCGTGGAATTTGAGGTCCAGAAAGACCTTCTTGCCCTGCGACAAGACGCTCTTGACGATCGCGGGGCCCTCGGCGGCGTAGAGTTCCATTCCGATCTTGTAGAAGTCGACGCTGTCGTTCAACTGCTCGATCAACGACATGGCCTGGAGGCCAGTCTCGACATCGAGTGCGACGATGATTGGGTTGTAGTTCAGAATATCCAGAGTGCTTTTTCTTTCTTGCTGACGACTTGGCCGATGATCGTGGCTGGGATCATTTCGCAAAGCCGCTTTGCGTCGGCTATGGGCAATGTAATCAAGAGCCCACCGCTCGTTTGCGGGTCATAAAGAAGGGTAAACCGGTCGGTATCGACCCCGTCCGCAGCATGGACGTCGGGCGATGCGAAGGCGCGGTTGTTCGTGAGGCCCGCCGGGACGGCGCTGGCCGCGACGGCCTCGAGAGCGCCTGGCAGAAGCGGGACACTGGCAACCATGATTTCAAGCGTGACGCTGGAGGACAGGGCCATTTCGCGGGCGTGACCCAGCAGGCCGAAGCCGGTAATGTCGGTGCAGCCGTGGATGTCGAAGGCGCTCATCGCTTCGGCGGCGGCGCGATTGAGAGTGAGCATCGACTGTGTGGCCAGTTCAACATCTTCCGCCTTGGCGAGACCCCGTTTTAGGGCGGTGGCGATGACGCCTGTGCCAAGTGGCTTGGTGAGCACCAGCGCGTCGCCCGGCCGGGCGTGGGCATTGGCGCGGAAGCGTCCGGGGTGAACCAGGCCGGTGACGGAGTAGCCAAACTTCACCGCTTCATCGGCGACGGAGTGCCCGCCGAGCAATGCGCAACCGGCTTCGATCAACTTGGCGGCACCGCCCTCCAGGATGGCGCGCAAGGTTTGGAGGTCGTCCTTGGCGGGGTAACAGAGGATGGAGAGCGCCGTGATGGGGGTGCCGCCCATGGCATAGACGTCGCTGAGGGAGTTGGCCGCCGCGATGGCGCCGAAGGTGTAGGGGTCGTCAACGATGGGTGTGAAGAAGTCGAGCGTCTGCACGAGGGCGCAGTCCTCCGAGAGCTTGTAGACCCCGGCGTCGTCGGAGGTCTCAAACCCGAGCAGGACATTCGAATTGGCCACCGAAGGCAGGTGGGCGAGCGCTTGCGCCAGGACCCCCGGCGCTAACTTGGACGCTCAACCCGCCGCTTTAGCGTGAGCCGTCAGGCGTTTCAGCATCAATTCTTATCTTCGCTTTCGAGATCGCCTTCGTCGATCGAATTTGCCGCTTCGCTGTAGCGGCGGAGAACTTTTAGCGAGTTGCCAGCGGAGTAGCCGGCATTGCGCAAGCGGCGAAAGGCGTTGGCCATATTCTTGGTTTCGGCGAGGAACTCGGGCAGGTTCTTGCCGCGAAATTTTCGTAACAGATAGTCGTCGATCATCGTCACTTCATCGCTGCCCGAGTAAGTGACCGCGATGGCGGATTTGGCGACGCCAGGGGCGATGCGTTTCTTGTAAAGATCACGGGAAACGCGGGCCTGGCCGAAGCCCTGATTCTCTTTTCGAAAGTTCGCATACGCTTCGGCGTAACGCGAGTCGTTGAGAGCGCCGTATTCTGTGAGTTGAGCGATGAGCGGATCGATGTCGGCGGGGTCTTCAGCCCGCATGCGGAGCTTTTGGCGCAGTTCGCCGGTGCTCATCATGCGTTGGGCAAGGAGCATTCCGGCGTAGCCCTGAAGCGCGGCCTGATCGAGGCGCTTGGGCCGTTTGGACATCGGCACGAGTTGAGCTTAGCATGTACACTGAAGGCAGCAGGATCCCTTAGGAGATATACATATTATGGAAGACCGAAACAATCTACCCTACTTCTTTCTCGGCATTGGAGTGGGCTTGGCAGTGGGTATGTTGTTCGCCCCGAAATCGGGCGAAGAGACCCGCGCAATGATTAAGGAACGGGCTGACGGAAGCCGCGACTTTTTGAAGCAGAAGTCGGGCGAGTTCCGTGAGCGCGCGGGTGACTTTGTGGAGCGCGGACGCGAAGCGGTAACCCGCCAGCGCGAGCAGGTTGCGGCGGCGGTGGACGCGGGTCGGCAGGCCTATCGCGACGCTCACGGCAACTACTCGACTGAATCTGAGGGCGTCTAGCTTTTTCCGGCTTTACGGCCGATAAGTGATTGGAGAAACAGGAATGGCGGATTCTAACCTGCTCGTCGTATTAACGGTTTTTGTGGCGCTCTGCGCGTTGTCCCAACTGGGGCAGTTCCTTGCAATGTTTGGCCTTTACAAGAAGGTCAAAGAGTTACAGGACCAGTCTAGGCCGTTGATCAAAAAAGCCGAGCAGACGCTGGAATCCGCCAAACTGACGATTGAGGACGGGCGAAAGCAAATCTCGGAGATCTCGGGGAAGGCGCACGGGATTCTCGATTCGACGCAGGCACAGTTGAACAAGGTGGATTTGCTGGTTAACGATGCCAGCGACCGGGCGCGCGGCCAGATGGATCGCGCGGAACTTGTGTTGGGCGATACGATGGATCGCGTGCAGGGCCTGGTGGCCTCTACGCACGAGGGCTTGTTGAAGCCTGTAAACGAAATCAACGCTTTGATGGCGGGGGTACGGGGCGGGCTGGGCTTCTTGTTCAAGAGCCGTCGGCCCACGGTTGTGCATGCAACCCAAGACGAAGAGATGTTCATCTAATCGCCTGTGATCGACATTCACAGCCATGTGCTTTTCGGGATGGACGACGGCGCGCCCGACATCGAAGTCAGCCTGGCGATGCTGGAGATGGCGGCACGACACGGCACCACGGACATTGTTGGAACTCCTCACGCCAATCTCGAGTACAAGTTCGATCCCGGCGTAATTGCGGCACGCAAGGCAGAGATCGAGGCGCGCAACACGTCACTTGTGCGACTGCACACTGGCTGCGACTTCCATCTGCAGTACGAGAACATTGAGGACGCGCTTCGGCATCCGCGCAAGTACACCATAGCCGGCGGGCGGTTTATGTTGGTTGAGTTTTCCGATCTACTGATCTTTAAGACGACGTCGCAAATCTTCGGCGATTTGATGGGAGCGGGGATGATTCCGGTGATCACGCATCCGGAACGAAACACCCTACTGCAGCAGCGCTTGGGCGAGTTAAAGGAATGGGTGGGGATGGGTTGTGCGATTCAGGTGACCGGCCAAAGCCTGGAGGGGATTTGGGGCACGCGAGCGCTGAAGTTTGCCGAGTTGCTCATGGACGAGGGACTCGTGCACGTGATCGCCAGCGACGGACACGATTTGAGGCGCAGGCCGCCCGTGATGGACAGTGCACAAACGCTGGTCCGGAAGAAGTGGGGGGATACGACGGCGCAGTTGCTGTTTGAGGAAAACCCCGGGGAGATACTAAGGGGCGGAAGCTTGGCTGGGGCGTCGCAGGCTCGTAAGAAGAGCGTATTCGGATGGTTTCGTTAAATTTGGTAATGGTGCTCTAAATCGGTTTTGCGGAACCGATGAGATGGATGTGGTTGACACTCCGTTAGGCATTGCTGAACTTGAGAAAGCGTTTCACGACGACCCGATGGGGGCGCATGCCAAGCTGCGCCAATGGAAAAATGACAACCACGCCAACTTCACGGTCGAGGCGGTGGAAGTCCTTAGGCGGGGCGACGACAACACGTTTACGCAGCTGATTCTTGAGCTGTTCCGTGAGGATGGGGCTTCGATCCAGCAGATCCTTTTTGCTGCGGACCTATTGAGCTTGGACG